>JAILJP010000092.1 GCA_024694625.1 Lachnospiraceae bacterium
TACGGTAAGAGGGTATGAGCTCTCACTCCGTAAGGCAGATGCCGAGATGGTTGTAATCGAGTAATTGAGAGGGGCATACAAAATGGCAAACAGTGAAATCAAAATTGCATTAGCGGGTAACCCGAACTGCGGTAAGACAACGCTCTTTAACGCGCTTACGGGTTCAAACCAGTTCGTCGGTAACTGGCCGGGCGTAACTGTCGAGAAGAAGGAAGGTAAGCTCAAAAAGCATGACGGTGTAACCATCACTGACCTTCCCGGTATTTATTCACTTTCTCCTTATACATTAGAGGAAGTAGTAGCAAGAAATTATCTGATAGATGAAAGACCGGATGCAATCTTAAATATTGTTGACGGAACAAACCTTGAGCGAAACCTTTATCTTACCACTCAGCTGGTAGAACTTTCTATTCCTGTAGTAGTAGCCATCAATATGATGGATGTAGTTGAAAAGAACGGGGATAAAGTAAATTCCCAGAAATTACAGGAAGCCCTTGGTGTTCCCGTTGTTGAGATTTCTGCATTAAAGGGAACCGGCATTGAAAAAGCTGCACAAAAAGCAGTGGAAGAAGCAAAGTCAGGAAAGGTGATTACACCTAAGCATAACTTCTCCGGTTCTGTAGAACATGCTTTTGCTCATATTGAAGAGTTCTGCCTTCATAACGTAGAAGAGCGTCTTCAGAGATGGTACGCTTTGAAGCTCTTTGAAAGAGATGACAAGATTCAGGCAAAGCTTGGCTTATCAAAGGACAAGATTGATCATATTGAGCAGGACATCGTTGCCTGTGAAAAGGAAATGGATGATGATGCAGAAAGTATTATCACCGCAGAAAGATACAATTACATCGGAACCATTATCGGAGCTTGTTTAAAGAAAGCAAAAACCGGACTTACCCTATCCGATAAGATTGACCGAGTTGTAACAAACCGTATTTTTGGTCTTCCTATTTTTGCACTTGTAATGTTTATCGTTTACTACGTATCTGTAACTACAGTAGGTACTTTTGCTACAGACTGGGCGAACGATCAGCTTTTGGGAGATGACGGTTGGAACTTCCTTGGTATTGATGGATTGTTCATTCCCGGATTACATGGCGCTGTTGGAACCCTTTTGGAGAACATCGGATGTGCAGACTGGTTGGCTGGTTTGATTAACGATGGTATCGTTGCCGGTGTAGGTGCAGTTTTAGGTTTCGTTCCTCAGATTTTGATTTTGTTTATTTTCTTGGGCTTTTTGGAAAGCTGCGGATACTTGGCACGAGTTGCCTTCATTATGGACCGTATCTTTAGAAAGTTTGGCCTTTCCGGAAAATCTTTCATTCCTATGTTGATTGGTTCCGGATGTGGTATCCCCGGTGTTATGGCCAGCCGTACCATTGAAAACGAAAGAGACCGTCGTATGACAATTATGACAACCACTTTCGTTCCTTGTGGAGCAAAGCTTCCTATTATTTCGTTGATTGCGGGAGCATTCTTCAACAACTCAGGTATTGTATCTGTATCCGCTTACTTTGTAGGTGTTGCAGCGATTATTTGCTCAGGTATAATATTAAAGAAGACAAAGATGTTTGCAGGAGATCCTTCTCCTTTTGTTATGGAGCTTCCTGCTTACCACTTACCTACTGTTGGAAACGTACTTCGTTCTATGTGGGAACGTGGATGGTCCTTTATTAAAAAGGCAGGAACCATTATCCTTCTTTCTACCATCGTAATCTGGTTCTTTATGAGCTTCGGATTTGTAGATGGACAGTTTAGAATGTTAGATGAATTGGAAATCGATCATTCCATTTTAGCAGCAATTGGTACAGCATTATCTTTCATCTTCAAACCTTTGGGATTTGGAACCTGGCAGTTATCTGTAGCTGCAATCACAGGACTTGTGGCAAAGGAAAACGTAATCGCTACTTTGGGTATGACCTACGGTATTGCTTCTGATGTTGTTGCAGAAGACGGTGCGGATTACTGGGATGTACTTGCTGCATCTATTCCTGCAGTTGCCGGATATGCTTATCTTGTATTCAACCTTTTGTGTGCACCTTGCTTTGCCGCAATGGGAGCAATCAAGAGAGAAATGAACAATCCCAAGTGGTTCTGGTTTGCAATCGGATACCAGTGTGTATTGGCTTGGGTGGTTTCCCTTTGCATCTATCAGATTGGTGGATTGTTTGCAGGAGCTACAACCTTTGGATTTGGAACAATTGTAGCTGTAGCATTTATCGGTTGCTTTATCTGGTTGCTTTTCCGTAAAGGAACAGAAGAGGCACAGGAAGTACAGATTTAGTTTTACAGCTGTTTAGCTTATGAAAGTGAAAGGAAGTGAGCACCGTGAAAGGTATTATCAGTACAACAATTGTTCTTGGTATTTTACTCTTAGTAGTAGTTGCGATTGTTCGCAGTATCATCAAAGATAAAAAAGCCGGAAAATCGTCTTGCGGTGGAAATTGCGGAACATGTGGAGGAGCTTGTGGCTGTAGCCGTAGCTAAGGAATATGATTACGACAACACTTTCTATTGATGGCATGATGTGTGGTATGTGTGAAGCGCATATCAATGACGTCATCCGTCAGAACTTTAATATTAAAAAAGTATCTTCTTCTTTCAAAAAAGGAGTGACCACTATTGTCAGCGAAGAAAGCCTGGACAAAGATTCTTTGGAAAAAGCCATTGCTGACACAGGTTATCGCCTGATTGAAATAACAGAAGAGGAATACAAAAAAAGAGGATTATTTTTTAAAAGATAATCATGATAAGGAGCGAAATCTTTTAACGGGGGCTCGCTCCTTTTTTCATCCCCATAGGGGGCTTCTTTTAAAATTTTAATATGCTAGTATATTTTTATGGATAATTTAAGCGAATTAATGGGGAAAAATATTTGCTACTGGAATAAGAGATCTAGAACTTACTCAGAGCAAAACAAGGAAGAGTTGAACACAGAGTTGAGACAAGTATGGAAAGGCTTGTTTTTTAAAGAGATTTCCAATCATTTTCATACAAGTGACTTTTCGGATTTACAGGCGGTAGATATGGGTACAGGACCGGGGTTCTTTTCCATTTTATTGGAAGAATTGGGCTGCAGGGTAACAGGTGTAGATGCATCCGTTGAAATGCTGTTAGAGGCGCAAAATAACGCTAAAGAGCAAGGCAGAGAGAAAATAAGATTTATAAATGCTCTTGCAGACGCCACCGGTTTGGAAAGTGAAAGTGCAGATATTATCGTTTCACGGAATCTTACATGGAATTTAGAGCATCCAAAAGAGGCTTATAAAGAATGGTTTCGTATTTTGAAAAAAGGGGGGATGCTGTGTGTGTTTGATGCCAACTGGTATCGGCATTTATTCTTTGAAAAAGAAAAAGTGGAATATGAAACAGACAGAAGAATGGTACAAAAAAGAGGATTTCGTGATTTTAATTCAAATCCTGAATATGAAAAGATGGATATTATAGCAAAAAGCCTTCCTCTTTCCAATATCAATCGACCGAAGTGGGATTATAAAGTTTTAAAAGAGATTGGATTCTTAGAAGTTTGTACAGATGAAAATATTTGGGAGCGTGTATGGAATGAAGAGGAACAGGTGAATTTCTCTTCTACACCTATGTTTTATATAAAAGCAGTGAAATAGTATATCGAATCCAAAAGAAAAGGTCGCCTTTTTAAAAGGCGGCCTTTATTAATGTTTGGGTATATTCTTTTTTAGGATGATTTAGAATTTCTTCTGTACGGTTACTTTCGATAATTTTCCCGTTTTTCATCACGGCAATATAATCGCAAAGTTGTCCGGTTAAAGACAGGTCGTGAGTAATGAATAAAATAGAAATTCCACTCTGCTTTAGTTCGATGAGATATCGTATGATTTCAGCCTGGACGCATACATCCAGATTGCTGGTGATTTCATCACAAATCAATAAATCCGGCTGTCGCATTAATGCTTTTGCTATGGCTATTCTTTGACATTCCCCACCGGATAATTGGTGTGGATATCTATTTAAGTATTTTTCGGAAAGGCCCATACGGACTAAGTGTCGTATGGCTTCGCTTTCTATTTTTTCATTGCTCCACTTTTCGTGATAGATGACAGCTTCTTTCATGTTTTCCAAAACGCTCATGCGCGGCGCTAAAGAAGACAAAGGATTTTGAAAAATCATTTGCATGGTACTTCTTTGTTGTTGAGCTGATTTGTTTTGAAAAGAAAGTTGCGTATTATGATACATTACACATCCCCCGGAGGGAGCGGTAAAACCTGCGATAATGGATGCAATTGTGCTTTTTCCGCAACCGCTTTCTCCAACCAGAGCCAGACATTGACCTTTGTATAAGTCAAAGGAAATATCATTTACGGCGTCTACAGAATGATTTCTTTGGTTAAAAGTTTTGCTTAGATTTTTAACAGATAGAATCGTCTTTTCCATTATATCAGTACCCAATGCCCGGGGCTTATTTCCTTTCGCAAAAATTCTTTGGAATCGGTTGTTGCATCATACATTCTGAAATGTAAAAAATCAGTGTCTTTTTTGGGAGAAGCAGCAATCAGCGCCTTTGTATAATCATGGTAGGGAGAAATAAATATTTCTTCTGCCGTTCCCCATTCAATCAGTTTTCCTTTGTACATGACTCCAATGTAATCAGAAACATCCTGCGCCAGTTTGATATCATGAGTAACTAAAAGCAAAGATGCCTGAAGTTTTTTTTGAGTGTCAACCAACAGTTTGGCGGTCTGACTACGAATGATTTGATCTAATGCACTGGTAGGTTCATCGGCAAGAATCAGTTTTGTGTTTTCACAGGATAGAACCATGGCTATGGAGATTCTTTGACACATCCCGCCGGATAATTCAAACGGGTAAGCGCTTAAGACGCTTTTCACATCGGGAAAGGATAGTTGATTTAGAATATCATAAATCTTATTATGCGTATCCTTTCTTTTTATATGATGCTGTAACATGATATAGTCTTCCATTTGCTTTCCGATTTTTTCTGTGGGGTCTAAAAACAACTCAGGATTCTGGAAAATAATACCGATTTGATTTCCAAGTATTTGCCGCCGTTTTTTTTCTGAAAGTGCGTAGAAGTTTTGCCCAATAAATTCTATATCGCCGGAAATTTGACTTCCTTTTGGCAATAGACCGGCTATGGCAGAAAGGAGAGTGGTTTTTCCGCTGCCGCTTTCGCCAATGAAAGAGACCGCTTGTCCCTGGGGGAGTGAAAAATCAATCCCCTTTAAGGCAGCGGTTTCTCCATAACATACATTTAAGTTTTTAACGTTTAAAATATTATTCATTTATATCGATATTTGAATCAATTAAATAGTATTCACTGGGGTTAACAGTTACACCGCTGACATTGTTGCGATAACAGAAGATTAACTGTGTGCTTGCAATGAAGTCAAAGGGTCTGTCGTTAATGATTTCCTGGCAAATCTGATCGCAAAGTTCATACTGCTTATCTGTATCAAATGTGGTGCTCATTTCTTTTGCCAAGGCATCAACAGTAGGATTTGAGTATTTACCGAAGTTGTCTGATGCATCTGATACCATTACGAGATTTGTAAAGTATTGAGGAGTACCGATAGGTGCCATTGCATAGGAGTCGATGACAATGTCAAAATCTCCGGCCTGTTCGGTTTCTACCATAACGTCCATAGTCTCGATTTCAATGCCAATACCTATTTTTTCAAGTTCAGCTTCCATCATATCTGCTAACTGTAATGTTTCATCGTTGTAGCTGTATGTCATAAGTTTAAAGGAAAGTTCTTTTCCATCTTTATCAAGAGTTCCATCTCCATTGGTGTCTGCGTATCCTGCATCAGAAAGGATTTCCTTTGCTTTTTCAGGATCATATTTGTCAACAGTCAATGTAAGACCATCGGTTCCACCAAAAGGCACTGCTGTTGAAAATACTCCGTAGGATGCCTCAGAATATCCGTTATAAACAACATTTGCAAAGCTTTCTCTGTCAACACAGTATCCAATTGCTTCACGGACGTTTTTGTCGCTGACACCGGAATGCTCCAGGTTATAGAGAAGGAATGCGCTACGTGTAGATGTAGCAGAATCAATGGTGTATTCGGTTTTGTCAGAGAACAAATCTGTTTCAGAGGCATCCATACGGGCGATTAAGTCGATATCACCGTTTTGAAGAGCCATTGTTAATGTATTTGTATCATCAATGATGGATAATTCCACACCATCAAGCTTGGGAGCAGTGCCCCAGTAGTATTCGTTTGGTACCATGCTAACATGATCCATGGAAGTAAAGGATGTGGCAACGTAAGGTCCTGTGCAGGATACGCCTAATTCAGCATCCGGTTCCTTGGAAGCATCATAGATTCCAAGCAAAGGATCGCAAAGATCGTTTAACATAGTAGGATCGGGCTGATTTGTTACGATGGTCAGAGTTTGACCGTCTGCTTCCATAGATGCGATGGAAAGAGTGCTGTCTGCTCGCTCATTTGTTTTGTAAGTACGCTCGAAACACTTCTTTACGGCGTCTGCAGTTACATCATTTCCATTAGAAAATTTAACACCATCGCGAATTTCAAATTTCCATGTGGTGTCATCTACCTGTTCATAACTTTCAGCAATATAGGGCGTGGGAACATAAGACTCATCCAAACGGAAAAGATTTTCACTGATTCCATAGATGGACATAATCCAACCATCCCATCCATTTGCGACATCTAGTGTTTCAGCACCAAACCATCCACTAGTTGCTCCGGCACGTAAAACCTTGCCTTCGGTTGATGTTTCTTCCGTTTCAGTGGTTTTTGCTTCATTACTCTTATCTGCCTTATTTCCGCAACCGGCTAAAGCAGTTACTGAAAGAGCAGCAATCAGTAATGCACTGATAAGTTTCTTCTTCATATTATTTATCCTCCAAAAAAATGTTTATTTGCAATTGATCTTTTCATCCATGGCTTCGCCAAAGAGATTAAAACCAATAACAACCAAAAATAATGCCAGTCCGTTGAATCCGATTATCCAGGGAGCCTGTTGCATAAAATTACGGGATTCACTGATGACGGCGCCCCATTCAGCTGTGGGACGCACAGCACCCAATCCAAGGAAAGATAATCCAGCCATGGAAAGAATGACGCTCCCAATGTCCAAAACAACGGTAATAAAGAGTGAACCTATAATACTTGGTAAAATGTATTTAAAAAAAATCGAAGTAGGCGGTGCCCCGCAAAGCCAGGCCGCCTTAATATAGTTGTCTGAACGAATCTGTTGAACCAGACTGCGGGATAGTTTAGCGTATGTAATCCAATAAACGGCACAAAGTGCAATTATGGCATTTTTGATGCTTTGTCCTAAAATCCCGGCAATAGCAATGGCTAAAACAAAGGATGGAAAAGCCTGAAAAACTGTAATAATATCTGAAATAATTTTGTCCCAGATTCCTCCGTAATATCCGGCGATGATTCCTAAAATACTTCCAATTACTGATGATAGAGTCATTACAGCTAGCGAAGTAAACACTGAGATTTTTCCGCCGGCAATGATTCGACAAAAGATACATCTGCCTAAATTGTCTGTCCCAAATATATGTTGACTCGAAGGCGGTAGGAAGGCTTGGGAAATATTGGTTTCAAATGGCTCATGAGGCAAAAAGAAAGGCCCGATGAAAAAGAGAAAAAACAGAGCTATTAAGAAGCCGAGCCGGAATCCAAGTTTTTTATTTATTTTACTTTTGCTCATTTTGCCAATCCTTCCCTGCGTATTCTTGGATCAATGATTTGACATAGTATTTCAACGCTAAAGTTAATCAGTAGAAAAAGAATTGCCATCCAGACAACATAGCCCTGTATTACCGGATAGTCTCTGGCTGAGATAGAATCTACTGCCAGTTTGCCAACACCATTCCATACGAAAATGCTTTCTATAATTGCGGAACCGCCTAACATGGACCCAAAGGACATGGAAAACAGGGTAATCAAGGGAGCCATACAGTTTTTCAGTACATGCTGAAACAAAATGGTGTGATCTGAAAACCCCTTTGCTGTTAGTCCTATTACATATTTTTTCTCCATTTCTTTTAGAATCATGGAGCGTATCTGTCGAATATACCAGGCACTTAAACACAGAGACATAGTAAGGGCCGGTAATATAATGCCGGATAATCCACTAGGTAATACAGGAACCCAGTGAAGCTGTAAAGCAAAAATATAAAGCATAACCAGTGATATAAAAAATGATGGTAAGGAAGAAAACAGATAGGTCAATACTCGAATGATGTGGTCAAAGATGCCTTCCTTTTTGTATGCACAAATCACACCTATAGGTGTAGAAATAATTATCATTAATAATAAAGAAAATATAGTAAGTAGTAATGTATTTGGAAGAGCGGATGAAAGTAGAAGTGCAACACTTTTTTTGCTCTTATATGAAAATCCCATGTTCCCGGTAAGAATTCCTTTTAGCCAAGACAAATACTGAACTAGCATAGGCCGATCCAAACCTAATTCCGTCTGCATACGTGCCAGAGTTTCCGGATTTACCCGCATTCCGGATTGGGATAGTTGAATCTGCGCAGGATCTCCTGGAGATAAGTAAGATAAGGTAAAAGAAACTAAAGTAATCCCCAATAGTAAAAACGCAGCATGTATCACTTTTTTTGAAATCTGTTTTAACAAATTATTCCCCTCCAACTATGACCAAATAAAAATACAAAAATATACGAACGTACACAAGCCCCCGTGGGGGTTATTTTTTAAAATGATTAAAAAATGGATATTTTTCACTTTGAAAACAATGGTGTATAATATGCTTTGATTTTGGAGGAAGATTATGGAAAATGAAAAACTGAAGTTTTCGATTATTATGCCGGCCTATGGTGTAGAGAAAACGATTCGAACTTCAATTGAAAATATTTTAGAACAGACTTATCTGGAGTGGGAGCTTATTGTAGTAGATGATGCATCAACGGATTTAAGCGGTGAAATCGCAGAGGGATTTGCTGCCCAAAATTCCAGAATCAAGGTGATTCATCACAAAGATAACAAAGGTGTGGCGGAAGCCAGAAACACAGGTATTGAAGCGGCTAGCGGAGATTATATACTTTTCTTTGATGCCGGAGATTCTGTGGAAAAAAACCTTTTGGAGACCATTTATTTAAAGCTTTACGACCGACAATGCGATGTGGTGGTATTTGGCTGCAAAGAAGAGTATTACAACGCTTCCGGGAAAATGTCCTACGCCGTAAGTCACAGTCTGATTACGGAGTATTCCGATGATATGGATACCATTCACAGACGGGTGATGGACTTAAATAAAGAAACCCTTTATGGATATCCCTGGAACAAAGCATATAAAGCTTCTTTGATTCGTGAGTACAATATTCGATTTGAAAATTATCCCTTTGGGGAAGATATTTTATTTAATATAGAATTTTTCAACTACGTAACTTCCATGACGATTTTGTCCGATGAGATGTATCACTATTACAATTATTTGGATAAGAAAGAAAATCGTTTGACCACCAAATATTTACCGGAGTATTTTGAATATCAAAAGAAACGAATCAATGGATTGTACAGTCAGCAGGAAAATTGGAATACGTTGGATGAAAAAACCAAAGAGGCTCTGTCAGCAGAGTATTTCCGCTCCTTTTTGTCCATGATGGAAAGAGAGTATGTTCACGGGACACCAAAGGAAGAAATTATAAACAAAGCAAAACAGGAAACCAAGGAAGGCCTTTACAATTCTTTGAATCGTTATGTGCCTTTGGAAAATAAAACCTTTGAATATTTGTATCAGCCTTTGGCAAAAGGAGAATTTGAAAAAGCGTATGGAAGAATGAAGATGGTGTCATTTGTTCGCAGACATTTCGGATCTGTGTTTGCAAAGTTGAAACAAATGCGCTAAACCTTTATTTTTTCAAGGCTGTGTGATATAATTCTTGAAGCGAAAACCTACAATAAGGGGGAAGAATGTTATGACAGAATCAGGATTTTTAATTTTCTTTTTTATTTTGATTTTATTGGTTGTTATCGTTGCTGTCGTTGCCGTCGTGGCATCTGTGGCTGGAGCTACTGCTGCGATTGTGGATGATGAAGAAGGCGATGACGAGTAACCATATTATTTGAATATACTCATAAGGAGAACTGGGAGCTCGCTTTTTGCGAGCTCTTTTTTATAACATGGATATAAAAGTGATTGTAGCAGCTCATAAAGCATATGAGATGCCTAAGGATGAAATGTATTTACCGCTTCAGGTAGGGGCCGAGGACCATCTTTCTTTAGGCGGAAATTTTTATCGTGACAATACCGGTGAAAATATTTCCAGAAAGAATCCTATGTATTGTGAGTTAACAGGTCTTTACTGGGCGTGGAAAAATCTGGACTGTGATGCCTACGGATTGGTGCACTATCGAAGAAGTCTTACGACCAAGGCCAAAAGAGAAGTGAAAAAATCTGGTCCTTTGGAAAGCGTATTGAGCTATGAGGAGACAGACGGAATGCTATGCAAGTACGACATCATTGTTCCCTCAAAGAGAAAATATTATATCGAGAGTTTGTACAGTCACTACGCTCATACCTTGGATGGGGCTCATTTGGATTTGGCAAAAGAAATCATTGCTGAGAAATATCCAGAGTATCTTCCTTTTGTGGATAGAGCCTATAAGCAAACATGGGGATATATGTTTAATATGTTTATTGCCAAAAAGAAGTGGGCAGATGCTTACTTGAATTGGTTGTTTGATATTTTGTTTGAAATGGAAAGCCGTATTGATGCGTCAGAGCTTTCCGATTTTCACAAGAGACTTTTCGGACGGGTAAGTGAAATCCTTTTTAATGTCTGGATTCATAAGGCCATGGAAGATGGCATGGTGGTGAAGGAAGTTTCCTATCTTCCCATCGAAGAGGAGGATATGGTGAAAAAGGGAATTGCCTTTTTGAAAGCGAAGTTTCTTGGGAAAAAATACGAGGCGAGTTTTTAATGAAGATTTCAGTAATAACGACTTTTTACAATGGAAATTCCTATATGGCTTCCTATCAAAAGATGATGATTGCCAATGAAGAAAAGCTTCAACAAGCGAATCAAAAAAGTGGCAGTGATTATTCCATGGAAGTGATTATAGTGAATGACAGTCCAAAAGAGCGGGTGGCGTTACATGCCATTTATGCCTCAAAGAAAAACTGGTTTGTCTACAATAATGAATCCAATCTTGGAATTCACGGTTCCCGGGTAAAGGGATTGTCCTACGCTACGGGAGATTACATTGTCTTTTTGGATCAGGACGATCATTTGGAAGATGATGCGCTTTTGACATTTTTGCAGATGGCCAGTCATAACGAGCACAAGGTGATTGTTTCCAATTGTAACTTCCAAACAAAAAATGGCACAAATCTTTTGTACCGTACCGATTATCAAAAAAATCGGGTGGGGGACTATGAAGTATATCTTTGTGTGGGAACCCAGATTGTATCTCCGGGGCAGTGTGCCATACCGAGAGTGTTGATTCCGGATGTTTGGAAAGAAAACATTTTAAAACAAAACGGTGCAGATGATTATTTCTTGTGGCTGTTGCTATTGGGAATGGGGATTGGCTTTGTCTATGTGGACATGCCCCTTTATACCCATGTTTATACCGGTGAGAATATTTCCGGTGCCACGGAGCAAACCGATGCCTCTGTTTATGAATTTATTCCCTATCTACGCCAGTGTGGTTTCATGGAGCAGGATGAGGTGGATTTGTTGGAGCGAATGATGCACTACAAAGCAGACTTCCGAAAAGGAAATCTGGTGACCAAGTGTCTTTTGTCTCTAAAAAATTTAGATATATTTGTTAATAATTTGGTGTTTAAGAAAAAGAGTAAAACTCCTTACGGATTTAATCGGTAGGAATTACTCATTGGATTTTTAAAGTAACCCTTATGGATTTGTTGGTAACTATGAAAAAGATTGCGGTTTTAATGGCTACCTACAACGGTGAAGCTTATCTGGTTGAGATGCTGGATTCCTTGGCGGCCCAAAAGAATGTGGAGTTTTGCTGCTACATTCATGATGATGGCTCCGTTGACGGTACCTTGGATATTATTCAAAACTACATATTTCGTTATCCAAAGATTTTCTTTCTTTTGGAAGATGACCGAGTCTGTGGCAGCGCAAAAGAAAACTTCTTTTATTTGATGGAGGAAGTGGAAGCAGATTATTATTTCTTTGCGGACCAGGACGACGTGTGGCTTCCTGACAAGATGGAAAAAACCTATGCTGCATTAAAGGAATTGGAGAAACGTTCCTATGACAAGGCGCCTTTGGCTGCCTTTTGTGATATGTATGTAACAGACCAAAATTTAAACGTGGTCTATCCTTCTTTTATTCAAAGTATTGGTCGCAGCATTTCCCATACAAAGTACACACAGATTGTAATAGATAACCCCGCTGCGGGATGTACCATGTGTTTTAACAGAAACTGCAGGGACAAAGCCTTGGAAATTTTTGATAAAAACAATGTGGAGATGCATGATGTGTGGTGCTTGATGGTGGCAGCCGTGTTTGGACGAGTCTGTGGCGTGGATGAGCCTTTGAGCTATTATCGTCAGCACGAGCACAACGAAATGGGCGCTTCCCATGAAGGCATAGGCCAAAAGATTCAAAGAAATATGGAAGATGCCGGAGAGGGTGCTTTGTTGTTAGGGAAAGAAGCTTTTCGCAGACAAAAGTTTTTGTTGGCAGAGGAAATCTTGAAGTTACGGGATGTTCCAAAGAAGGAAGCCCAAATTTTGGAGACCTTTGTCCATCCGGAAAAACAAAGTAGATTTCAGCGTATTTTGTTTTTAAAGAAGAATGAATTTAATCGAAGAAACCATAGCATTTGGCTGTGGCTTTGGCTATAATAAGAAATAGTGCAAAAAGAACAGTTAGGAGTATTATTCATGAAAGAATTAGCAAAGACATACGATCCTAAGGGATTGGAAGATCGTTTATATAAAAAGTGGGAAGACAACGGTTATTTCCACGCTGAAGTAGATCGCAGCAAAAAACCTTTTACCATTGTGATGCCCCCTCCGAACATTACCGGTCAGCTTCACATGGGACATGCTTTAGACAATACCATGCAGGATATTTTAATCCGTTACAAAAGAATGCAGGGTTACAATGCACTTTGGCAGCCCGGTACCGACCATGCGGCCATTGCTACCGAGGTTAAGGTAATCGGTGCTTTAAAAGAACAGGGCATTGAAAAGGCAGACTTAGGTCGTGAAGGCTTTTTGGAAAAATGCTGGGAGTGGAGAGAGGATTACGGAAATCGCATCTTAAACCAGTTGAAAAAAATGGGATCATCCGCTGATTGGGAAAGAGAACGTTTCACCATGGATGAAGGATGTTCCAAGGCAGTAGAAGAAGTTTTTGTTAAACTTTACAACGAAGGATACATCTACAAGGGTGAACGTATTATTAACTGGTGCCCTGTTTGTCAGACATCCATTTCTGATGCGGAAGTAGAATACGAAGATCAGAAAGGCCATTTCTGGCATATTAAGTATCCAATCGTAGGGGAGGAAGGACGCTTCGTAGAGTTTGCTACCACACGTCCTGAGACTATGCTTGGTGATACAGCAGTAGCGGTTAATCCCGAAGATGACAGATACAAGGATTTGGTTGGAAAGAAAGTAATGCTTCCTTTCGTAAACCGTGAAATTCCTGTAGTGGCAGATTCCTATGTAGATATGGAATTTGGTACCGGTGTAGTTAAGATTACACCTGCTCATGACCCTAACGATTTTGAAGTAGGAAAACGTCATGATTTGCCGATTATCAACATCTTAAATGATGATGCTACCATTAATAAAAACGGTGGAGAATTCGAAGGCATGGATCGTTATGAAGCCAGAGAAGTCATCGTTAAGAAGTTGGATGATATGGGACTCCTTGTAAAGATTGAGGAGCATGATCACAACGTTGGTACCCATGACAGATGTCATACCACCGTTGAGCCTATGGTAAAACCTCAGTGGTTTGTCGCCATGGAAGAGCTTGCAAAGCCTGCAATCCAGGCAATTAAAGACGGAAGCTTAAAATTCGTTCCGGAAAGATTTGATAAGACTTATTTACACTGGTTGGAAAACATCCGTGATTGGTGTATTTCCCGTCAGCTTTGGTGGGGACACAGAATCCCTGCATATACCTGTGCTGACTGCGGTGAGATTACCGTAGCAAAATCCGATGCAGTTCCTGAAAAGTGCCCGAAATGTGGATGCACGCATTTGAAGCAGGATGAAGATACATTGGATACCTGGTTTTCATCAGCACTTTGGCCTTTCTCTACTTTGGGATGGCCCCAAAAAACAGAAGAGTTGGATTATTTCTATCCTACCGACGTATTGGTAACCGGATACGATATTATCTTCTTCTGGGTAGTACGTATGGTATTCTCCGGATATGCTCATACGGACAAGAGTCCTTTCCATACTGTTTTGATTCACGGTTTGGTTCGTGATGATAAGGGAAGAAAGATGTCAAAGTCTTTAGGAAACGGAATCGATCCGTTGGAAGTAATTGATAAGTATGGTGCAGATGCCCTTCGTTTGACCTTGATTACCGGTAATGCACCCGGAAACGATATGCGTTTCTACTGGGAACGTGTAGAAAACAGCAGAAACTTTGCCAACAAGATTTGGAATTCTGCAAGATTTATTATGATGAATATGGAAGGCGTTTCCATTACAGAACCTTCTGTTGATGAATTGACAGAAGCAGACAAGTGGATTCTTTCCAAGGTAAATACCCTTGCAAAAGATGTTACAGACAACATGGATAAGTACGAACTTGGTATTGCAGTTCAAAAGGTTTACGACTTTATCTGGGATGAGTTCTGTGACTGGTATATTGAGATTGTAAAACCTCGTTTGTACAACAAAGAAAACGACAGTGTTTCTGCAAATGCTGCACTTTGGACTTTAAATACCGTACTTACAAACGGACTGAAATTATTACATCCTTATATGCCATTTGTAACAGAAGAGATTTTCTGTTCTTTGCATCCGGAAGAGGAATCTATTATGATTTCTGATTGGCCGGTTTACACAAAGGATTGGGCTTTTGATGAAGAAGAAGCTATGGTAGAGCGTGCGAAAGATTTGGTTCGTGGAATGAGAACCCTTCGTACAGACATGGATGTACCTCCTTCAAGAAAAGCAAAGATTTTTGTTACCTCAGCAAATGCTCAGGTACGTGATATTTTCACAAAGGTTCGTCCCGTTTACGAAGGACTTGCCGGTGCAACAGAAGTTGTAGTTCAGGAAGGAAAAGACGGTATCGATGAAAAAGCGGTTTCCGTAGTGATTCCTGATGCGGTATTGTACGTTCCTTTGGAAGATTTGGTTGATTTTGAAAAAGAAAAAGAACGTTTGAACAAAGAAAAAGCAAAATTGGAAAAAGAGTTGGCTCGTTCCAAAGGTATGCTTTCAAATGAGAAGTTCTTGTCAAAGGCACCGGAAGCAAAGGTTGCTGAAGAAAAAGCGAAGTTGGAAAAATATGAGCAGATGATGGCAGAAGTTGTTGCCAGATTGGAGCAAATGTGATTTCAAAAGAAGAATTGTTACACCATGTAGATCATACCCTTTTAAATGTGGATGCTACATGGGATGAAATTGTGGAAATCTTAGATGATGGAATGAAGTATGAAACAGCTTCGGTTTGTATTCCGCCTTCCTTTGTAGCGCCGGCAGCGGCCTACATTGCAGAAGCAGAGTCTGACTTGTCTGTATGTACAGTCATCGGATTTCCCAATGGATATTCCACTATGGCAGTAAAAGTTTACGAGGCAGAGGAAGCAGTACAAAACGGAGCTTCTGAAATCGATATGGTTGTAAATATCGGCTGGGTAAAAGAAAACCGTTGGGATTGGATTATTGAAGAAATCGATGAGGTAAAAGAAGCTTGCGGTGAAAAGATTTTAAAGGTCATCATTGAAAGCTGTCTTTTAAGTGAGGAAGAGATTGTTGCCATGTGTCAGGCAATCAACCATTCCAATGCGGATTATATTAAAACTTCTACGGGATTTTCCACCGGAGGAGCTACCTTTGATGTGATTGAGCTTATGGCAAAACACATGGATGAAGGGAAAAAAATAAAGGCTGCCGGAGGCATTTCTTCTCTCGAAGATGCCAGACGCTTTTTGGAACTTGGTGCAGACCGTTTGGGAAGCAGTCGCGTAGTGAAATTAATAAAAGCAGGTGAAGAATAATGGCAGATCAACTGGTGTTATCCAAGGAGCTGGAAGAAAATTTGATTGCCTACGCAACCAAAGCCATGGAAAAAAGCTACAGTCCCTATTCCAATTTTAAAGTTGGTGCAGCACTTTTAACTGCTGACGGCAATATTTATATGGGAACCAATATTGAAAACTCTTCTTACGGAGCTACCAATTGCGCAGAGAGAACCGCTGTATTCAAAGCAGTAAGTGAGGGTCATCGTTCCTTTTATGCCATTGCCATTGTGGGAGGATTAAACGGAAACATTACCGGTATTTGTACTCCCTGTGGTATTTGCCGACAGGTCTTAAAAGAGTTTGCAGATGAAAATATGATTGTCCTTCTGGGAAATCAGCAGGGATATCGTAAATATACTTTGGGAGAATTGCTCCCTATGTCCTTTACTTTATAGGAGGAAGATATGATTGATTTTGAAGAAGAATTAAAAAAATTCAAACCCAGTATTGAAGTAGCGGAAGCGGAAGATGCAATCCAAAGCCGTGACTTAACGGATATGGTTGATATTTTGAAAGAGATTACAATGGAGAGGAAACGTCACTCATGAATTGTTACGTTTGCAACACAATTGTAGACAACGAAGAAACCTGTCCTTACTGCGGCGCGGATATCAGAGCCTATCGTATGATAGAAAAGGCTTGCGCAGAAAGCTATAACGATGGCTTGCAGCGCGCAAAGATGCGAGATTTGTCCGGTGCTATTGAGAGTTTGAATCGAAGTCTGCAATACGACAAATATAATATAGATGCCAGAAACCTTTTGGGATTGGTGTATTACGAGTTTGGTGAGCCGGTGCAGGCCTTGAGAGAATGGGTTATTTCCAAGAATCTTAAGCCCAAAAACAATCATGCGGATTATTACCTGGGAGAGATTCAGCACGGAGCCGGAGCTCTTGGCAAGCTGGATCAGACTGTGAAAAAATACAATCAGGCCATTGAATACTGCAATCAGGGAAACCGGGATTTGGCCCGTATCCAGTTGAAAAAAGTTTTGGGATTAAATCCCAAGATGGTTCGTGCCCGTCAACTTTTGGCTTTGCTCTACATTCAGGACGGCGAGTATGAGAACGCCAGAAAAGAGTTATCCGCAGCAGCCAAGACAGATGTGAAAAACCCCAGAACCATTCGTTATATGCAAGAGGTTCGTAAGGTTTTAAAAGAGCAGAGCAGTTCTGCAAAAAAGAAAAAGCGTGTCAGCGACCTGCCGGAGTACAATCCGACCATGGATGCTATGGCGTTGCCACGTCAGACGTTATTGGAAACCATTGATAATATCAGAGGTGGTATTTTCAATATTTTAATTGGTCTTTTGATTGGACTTTTAGTAACGGTATTTTTGATTGTTCCAAACGTACGTCAAACTGCAAATTCCACAGCTGCCAGTGCTTTGGTGGATGCCAATGAAGAAGCTGCGGGAAATGCTTCCGATATTGTTGCCTTAAAGGCGCAAATCGAACAGTTGCAGGCGAAGTTGGAGAACTACGAAGGCAAAGGAGATATGCAAACCTCCTACGAGCAGTTATTCAGCGCACAGGAATTACAAAACAATGGTGATTCCACAGGAGCGGCAACTGCAATTGGTCAGGTGAATCGTGATTTGCTGGGAACAAACGGACAGGCGTTATATGACAGTTTGGCTTCTGTGATCAATGCACAGGTATTGGAAACATCCTATGCCGCTGCAAACACCGCATTTAATGAACAAAACTACGACGAAGCCATTACCCAGTATTTAACAGTGATTGAATTAGAGGAAGGCTATGACAATGGCCAGGCACTCTTTAATTTGGCGGAAAGTTATTCCGGAAAATGGGATTTTGAAACAGCTTTGACGTATTATAATAAAGTTGTGGAATTGTATCCGGATACCTCACTTGCCAGAAAGGCTCAAGAAAAAGTCGACACAATCAATGAATCCCTGGGAACAGGTTCGGAAGAGGAAGAAGACTAACAACAAGGGGACGAACGACAAGGGGACGGTTCTACTGTCTTCACATTTCTTGTGAAGACAGTAGAACCGTCCCCATTGTCGTCACAAAAGAACCGTCCCCTTGTCGTCCCCCCCCTTGTTGTTGCCTTAGCCGAGTACTTTATATCCAGCCTCTTCTACGGCAGTTTTTACTGCCTCATCGGATACGCCCTCTGATGCTTCGATTACGGCAATTCCTTCTTCATGAGATACTTTGGAAACTGCTGAGACTCCATCGAGACCTTCCAATGCTTTTCTTACGTGCTTTTCGCACATCTCACACATCATTCCTTCAATTTTGATTTCTTTTGTCATGTTTGATACCTCCATAGTATGTTGTTGAATTGTTTTATTACAATCAGCTTGAGCTGGTTTTAATAAGGGTGTTGCAATGTCTTTTTTTTGCTTTAAAAATGCTTTTGCTGAATATATGTCTATAAGATTCAAACGCAGTGCATTCATTACAACGCAGAAACTTGATAAGCTCATAGCGGCTGCCCCAAACATAGGGGTTAAGGTCCATCCGGTAATGGGAATCCAAAGACCGGCGGCTAAAGGAATACCAATAATATTATAGATAAATGCCCAAAACAGATTTTCATGGATGTTTCGAATCACATATTTGCTTAGGCGAATTGCTGCAGGGACGTCGGATAGTTTGGAGTTTACCAATACTACATCTGCAGAATCAATAGCTATATCTGTGCCGGCACCAATGGCAAAGCCTACATCTGCCCGAGTCAGGGCGGGAGCGTCATTGATACCGTCTCCTACCATAATGACATTACCGTAGTTTTGCAGCTTTTGAATGACGCTGTCTTTTTCGTTGGGCAGTACATTTGCTACGATTTCATCTACGCCGGCAAAGGCTCCGATGGACGCAGCTGTTTTTTCGTTATCGCCGGTAAGCATAACGGTGTGAAGGCCCATTTCTTTCAGTTGTTGGATGGCCAATGGACTTTCTTCTTTGATTACATCGGCTACAAATATAACGCCTAAAAGTTCGTGCTTGGTTGCAAAGTATAAAGGTGTTTTGCCTTTGCTTAGATAGGTATCAATTTGGTTTTCTTTTTTGAAAAGATCTAAAGTCTTAGCACCAACGATATCTCTTATAAAGTCTTCTTTTCCACCAAAACAATAAACGCCATCCAATACCCCTTGGATTCCGTTTCCTGACAGGTTTTCAAAATCCAAAACTTCCTTTGCGGAAATGTGGTTGTCCTTTGCGTATTGGGTAATTGCCCTTGCCAGGGGATGTTCGCTTTTCGCTTCTAAAGCATTGGCGGTTTGAAGGAGAACAACCTTGGCGTCATCTGTTGCCATAAATGGAAGAATATCTGTAACCACTGGTTTTCCTGTTGTGATGGTTCCGGTCTTGTCCAGGACAACAATATTTGCTCGTCCCGCTGCTTCCAAAGAAGAGGCGGTTTTATATAAAATACCGTTTTGCGCCCCTTTCCCGTTTCCTACCATAATGGCAACGGGGGTAGCCAGGCCTAAGGCACAGGGACAGGAAATCACTAAAACAGCAATGGCCCGTTCTAAAGAAAAGGCTACTTCCGCTCCGGTAAGAAGCCAAATAATAGCGGTAATAAGGGCAAGCACCAAAACTGTTGGCACAAAAACGCCGGCAACCTTGTCTGCAATTTTTGCAATGGGAGCCTTTGTTGCTGCGGCATCGGAAACCATCTGGATAATCTTTGAAATGGTGGTGTCAGAACCTACTCGGGTAACACGACATTTTAAAAATCCGGACTGATTGATGGTGCCGGCGGAAACCTCATTTCCGGTGCTTTTATCAACGGGAATGCTTTCGCCGGAAAGTGCGCTTTCATCTACGGCGCTGTTTCCTTCCAAAACCACGCCATCCAAGGGAATGGACATTCCAGGCCGAAGGATAAAAATCTCTCCTACGGATACGGAGGAAACCGGCCGTGTGGTTTCTTTTTCTCCTTCTAAAATAACCGCAGTCTTAGGGGTTAAATCCATCAAACCTTTTAGGGCATTGGTGGTCTTCCCTTTGGAGTAGGATTCTAGGGTTTTTCCTACAGTAATCAAAGTGAGAATCATGGCGGCGCTTTCAAAATAAAACTCCATCATGTATTTTGATACCATCGTTTGATTGCCCAATGCATCAAAATAGGTCATGGCAAAAAGGGCGTAGACACTGTATAAGAAAGAAGCGCCGGAACCCATGGCCACTAATGTGTCCATATTTGGAGCCCCATGGAGGGCGCCGGTAAGTCCACTGATAAAAAACTTTCGATTGATCATCATGATGCAAATGGAAAGAAGCATTTCATAGAGTCCCATACCAATGTGGTTTCCTTCTAAAAAGAAGGGAAGGGGCCAATCCCACATCATGTGTCCCATGGACACATACATTAGTGGAAGTAAAAATAGCAGGGACAAAAGAAGACGACGAATCATCTTCGGTGTTTCTGTGTCTTCTAAATCATTGGCAGACGTATCATTGGATGGGGAGGAGTCCCCTTTTTTTGAAGCATGATAGCCCGCTTTGTCAACGGCATTGCAAATAGCGCTGATATCAGCAGATCCCTCAACGGTCATAGAGTTGGTTAGGAGGCTGACACTTACATCCTCTACGCCGGAAACGCTACGCACGGCTTTTTCAACGTGGGCGACACAGGCTGCACAACTCATTCCTTCAACATTAAACTGTTCCATAGCTAAACCTTTCTATTGGTGTTTATTTCATCATTTTCTGGAGTGCTTCTAAAACTTCCTCAATGGTTTCTTCGTTTCCTTCTTTGAGGTCATTTACCACACAGCTTCTTAAATGATTGGACATCATAATACGATTGAAGCTGTTTAGGGCGGAGGTGGTAGCGGAAACCTGTCGCATAATATCGATGCAATAGCAATCCTCTTCCAGCATTCGCTTAATTCCGCGAACTTGACCTTCGATTCGACTTAACCGATTGATTAAATCCTTGTACTCACTTTGGTCTCTTTTTTTTCGCCGCTCACTGCAACAGGGACATTCCACGGGAGTGTTGTCGGTGAGTTGCTCTTCGGATAAAATATCTTCTTTTTTCATAGAAAAATCCTTTCGTAATGTTTGAAATGGACATCATAGTAATCAATAGTTTCTTATAAATCAATATACCCCGTGGGGGTATTTGCTTGAGTGAAGTATATACCCTGTGGGGGTATGTGTCAATAGAAAAATAAAATAGAGAGTTTTTGAATCATTCACATAGCTAAGTCAAAATGGTATATCATATTTTTGCAATAGATGGATGGGATTATAATGAAAACAAAAACATCTTTGTGATAGAATAGGACGTGAAAAGGAAAAGAAAAGGAAAAGGATGAACTATGATTAATGAAAAATACAAGCAAATGTTATCGGCAAAATCCGTAATTCGAGAATTGTCGGAGTATGCTACTAATCGGGGAGAGGAAATCGGATATGAAAATGTCTTTGATTTTTCGTTGGGAAACCCCTCCGTTCCCTGTGTGGACGAATATACAAAAGCAGTAATTGAAATGCATGAAAATATGGATCCCATGGAGATTCATGGCTACAGTCCCTCTTTGGGAAATACATCTGTGAGGGAGACTGTGGCAAGGAGCTTGAAGAAAAGATTTGGACTTCCCTACGAAACCAAGCATATTTTTATGACATCGGGAGCAGCAGGAGCCATTGCCCATGCAGTGCGACTGGTAACACAGCCGGGAGATGAGGTCATTACCTTTGCTCCGTTTTTCCCGGAGTACATGCCTTATATCAATGACAGCGGTGCGGTATTAAAGGTGGTACCGCCTCGTTTGGAAGATTTCCAAATTAACTTTAAAGCCTTTGAGGAAATGATGAATGAAAAAGTAATGGCGGTGTTAATCAATACTCCAAACAACCCTTCCGGAGTGGTTTATTCCGAAGAAACCTTGCAGAGGCTGTCGATGTTTTTGGAAGCAAAGCAGGCGCAATACGGCCATGAGATTTTTATTATTTCCGATGAGCCTTATCGTGAGATTTTGTTTGACGGAAAGAAATTTGCTTATCCTAGTAAGTACTACGACAATACGATTTCCTGCTATTCATTTTCCAAAAGCCTGTCTTTGCCGGGAGAACGAATCGGTTATGTGGCAGTAAATCCCAAGGCGAAGGATGCAGATATTTTGGCAGTAATGTGTGGTCAAATCAGTCGAGGAATAGGTCACAATTGTCCTGCAGCAACACCTCAGCTTGCGGTAGCAAAAGTAATTGATAAAACATCAGACATTTCCGTATATGAAAAAAACAGGAATCTCTTATATGACGCACTGGTGAATTTGGGTTATGAGGTGGTTCGCCCCGGAGGAACCTTTTATATTTTCCCCAAAGCCTTGGAAGAGGATGCAGTAGCCTTTTGCAACAAAGCAAAGGAATATGATTTGATTTTGGTGCCTGCAGATAATTTTGGAGCACCGGGATATTTCCGCATGGCATATTGTATTGATACGGAAAAGGTAGAGCGGGCAATTCCTGTGTTGGAGAAATTCACAAAAGAACAATATCCAAACAGATAAGGAAGGTTTGTGAAAGAAGCGGAAACAGATTTCGAGAGAAGGTATGGTATGGTAACAGTTAGTCTTTGCATGATTGTAAAAAATGAAGAAAAGGTGTTGAATCGATGTCTTTCATCCATGGCTGATTTAATGGATGAAATAATTATTGTGGATACGGGCTCCAGTGATCGCACCAAGGAAGTGGCAGCGAAGTACACGGACAAGATTTATGATTTCCCTTGGGTGGATGATTTTTCTTTGGCGAGAAATTTTGCCTTTCAGCACGCAGTTTGTGATTATATTTATTCAGCGGATGCAGATGAGGTTTTGGATGAAACCAACCGCCGCCGCTTTTTGAATTTGAAATCTGTTTTGATGTCAGAAGTGGAAATCGTGCAAATGTGGTATGTGGAAAAGGGTACCCAAACGGTTTTGAATGCCAAGAAGGAATACCGTCCAAAACTTTTTAAGCGACTTCGTACGTTCCAGTGGGTGGACCCTATTCATGAAACTGTTCGTACCGAACCGGTGGTATTTGATTCCGACGTAGAGATTTTTCATATGCCGGAAGGAAACCATTCTACACGGGATTTCCAAATTTTTGAGCTTTCTTTTGAAACGGAGGGAAAACTTTCCAAGCGTCTTTATGAAATGTATGCACGGGAGCTGTATAAGTGGGGAAATACCGAGAATCTTTCCAAAGGGACAAAGATTTTTAAAACGATTATGGAACAGGAAGAATTGTCTCAGGAGATGTTTATAGATTTTTGCACCGTAATAGCCAAAACACAGCGCTTGTTGGGAAATACTTCCAGCTTTATGAAGTATGCCTTAAAGGTGGTTTCCATGACACCCAATTCTGAGATTTGTAAGGAGCTTGGAGACTACTATATGCAAAAAGAGGATTATTCCGAAGCTGCTCTTTGGTATTACAATGCCATTCATGAGACGGAGTCAACTTTGGATATTCACAGTCAGGGAAAAGCTACTATGGTTGCTCTTTCCGATTGCTATGAGAAGCTGGGACAGGGAGAGTTGTCAGCACACTATTTAACGGAAGCGGGAGCCTGGAGTATTCCGGAGGAATCCTAGAAAGCCGAGGAGTCTGTAGAATTCTAGGAAAATATCTTTTACTCGTATCTTGAAATCTGTGGAGAAAGGTGCTATGCTCTAAGTATGTTTATTTTTTAACAAAGTCAGAAAAGCGGAATAAATAGAGATCAAAAGCAAGGTCGCTTTTTCGAAAATATGCTTTTTAGGAGGAGAACTATGGGTTTCGAAGCGGAATATCAAAAAAAATTAACCACTGCTGATGAAGCAGTAAAAGTGGTACAGTCCGGGGACTGGGTGGATTATGCATGGTGTGTGAATACACCGGAGGCTTTGGACAAGGCTTTGGCAAAGCGTACCGATGAATTGTTTGATGTAAAGGTGCGTGGTGGTATTTTATTCCATACACCGGCGATTTTTGAACGGGAAGATGCAGGGGAGCATTTCTGTTGGAACTCTTGGCATATGTCTGGAGTGGAAAGAAAGATGATTAACCGTGGATTGGCATATTATGCACCCATTCGTTATTCGGAACTTCCTATTTATTATCGTACCAGTATTGAGCCTTCCGATGTGGTTATGATGCAGGTGGCTCCCATGGACAAGCATGGTTACTTCAACTTTGGACCTTCCGCATCTCATTTGATGGCTGCTTGTGAAGGGGCAAAGCACATTATTGTGGAAGTAAATGAAAATATGCCTAGATGCTTGGGTGGATTTGAATCTGAGATTCATATTTCTCAGGTGGAAGCCATTGTGGAAGGAGATAACCCTCCTATTTGCGAACTTCCTGCTGGTGGTCCTGCTACAGAGATTGATAAAAAAGTTGCAGAGATGATCGTAAATGAGATTCCTAACGGAGCATGTTTACAACTTGGAATTGGTGGTATGCCCAATGCTGTTGGTTCTTTGATTGCTCAGTCTGATTTGAAAGATTTAGGTGTACATACGGAAATGTATGTGGATGCCTTTGTGGATATTGCAAAAGCCGGAAAGATTACGGGAGCAAAGAAAAATATCGACCGTTTCCGTCAGGCCTATGCCTTCGGTGCAGGTACAAAGAAACTCTACGATTACTTGGATGACAATCCGCAGTGCATGAGTGCACCGGTGGATTATACCAATGATGTTCGTGTGGTTTCAAAGATTGATAACTTTATTTCCATTAACAATGCTGTAGATGTGGATTTGTACGGACAGGTGAATGCGGAATCTGCAGGAACCAAGCAAATCTCCGGAGCCGGTGGACAGATGGACTTTGTAATGGGTGCCTATGCATCCAATGGCGGAAAGAGCTTTATCTGTTTGTCTTCTACCTTTACTTCCAAAGATGGCACCGTAAACTCACGTATTCGCCCTACCTTGGCAAACGGTTCCATTGTTACCGATACCAGACCTCAGGTACATTATTTGGTAACAGAGTACGGTATGGTAAATTTGAAGGGCTCATCTGCCTGGGAAAGAGCGGAAAAGATTATTTCCATTGCCCATCCTGATTTCAGAGATCAGCTCATCAAAGAAGCGGAAGCGCAAAAGATTTGGAGAAAATCCAACAAACGATAATAGATTTTTTTATTCACCAATAAGAAAACCTGTGAGAGATCATCTCACAGGTTTTTTTCGATTAATGAGAAGCAAAATGCTTGCGACGATAGGCAGCAGGTGTCATCTCATAGGTATTTTTAAATATTTTATAAAAATGGGTGTGGTTGGAAAAACCTAACAGGGCTTCGATGCTTTCTATGTTTTCATTGGTTGTTATCAGAAGCTCTGCGGCTTTTTTCATGGTAAAGGTCATTCCGTAATCAAATAGGGAAAGACCGGAATATTTTTTGCAGATTTCATTTAAATAAGCTCCGGAATAATTCAAACTTTCAGAAAGCTGACTGCGGCTGATTCTGCC
>JAILJP010000014.1 GCA_024694625.1 Lachnospiraceae bacterium
TATGCTGATGGATCTTTTCCCTGCACTCTACCAGAGGAGCGTGGTGCCGCTATGGGCGGTTGAAGTCTGGGCAGCGCTTGTTACAGTTGTGGTTGTTATGATTGCCATGAAGCTTTACAGATCAATTTTACAATGAAATGATGGTGTTTTATCTTCGATTTTTTATTGACATAAAGAAATAATATGATTATACTCATAAACAAAATTTTAAGAAGGTAGAAGAGATATGGTTTATTTATTCCTCAATAATTCTAATACAAAAAATGCGAATCCCGTGAATGTCAATCAGGGGACTTTTTGTGTTATGAATGATGAGGGACGACGATATCATTGTTAATATTGCTGATGCAAATAAGAAATTGTGAAAGTGAAGCCTCATCAAACATTTCGTTTGATGGGGCTTTTTTATATAAAAATACATGGAGGATTTGTTATGGAACTAGTAAGAGTGCAGGATTCTGATTATCGAAAAACATATGAGCTTTATATGTCATTTCCGGAAAATGATAACGGTTACATGAATAATGTATACGGTTATAGTTATGAACAGTTTCTTGAGTGGATTGAAAAAAAGAGAAATTGGTCATTGGGAAAAGAACTGCCGGAAGGATTTGTTCCGGATACTACTTATGTGCTGGTTGATGGAGGTGTTTCTGTTGGGGTTTTTAATCTAAGACATTGTCTGAATGATTTTTTAAGAGAAGGAGCAGGGCATATTGGCTATTGTATTTCTAAAAAATATCGTGGAAAAGGGTATGCGACGAAAGGACTTGAACTTACTTTAATAAAGGCTAGACAGATAAACATTCATGAAGTGTATATGTCTGTAAACAAGGATAATCCGGCAAGTCTTCGCGTACAGATAAAAAATGGAGCATACATCCATCATGAAAACGAGAAAGAGTATTTCACAAGGATAAACCAAATTGAGGAAGGTTCTTCAAGGAAAGAAATCATCAATAAATTTTACTCTCAATATGAAGAGGATGGTCGCCTTGAAAGAACTGTGCATGGGAGACTTGAATTTACTACGACGATGAATTATATCCACAGATTTTGTGATAATAATTCAAAGATTTTGGAAATCGGAGCAGGAACAGGAAGATATTCCATAGCCCTGGCAAAAGAAGGAATGAATGTAACTGCCGTTGAACTTGTCGATAAGAATTTGGAAATTCTAAAGGATAAAAGCAAGAGTATCAGTAATATAAGGTCAATTAAGGCAGATGCCACAAATCTTAATATGTTAGAAGATAATAGCTTTGATGTTACACTTGTATTTGGACCACTATATCACTTGTACGAGAGCGAAGAAGTTAATAAGGCAATCGACGAAGCGATCAGAGTAACCAGACCAGATGGAGTGATAATGTTTGCATTTATATCGGTATATGCAATTATGTATTCCAATTACTTTTATGGAAATTGGTCTAAAGGACAAGAAATGAATTTTACAGATGATAATAAGGTTAGACATTTTAAAGAACAACTCTTTACCGGTTATGATATTTCAGAATTTGAGAATCTGTTTAAGAACAAAAATGTGACGTATATTACAACGGCAGGTGTGGACGGACTTATTGAACCAATTGAGCATCGGGCTGATTTTGCTATCTCCGATGATGACTTTAAGAAACTTTCAGATTGGTATATGTCATACTCTGAAAAAAGGGAATTGCTTGGGACCACAAATCATCTTTTGTACATCTGCAAAAAAGAATAATTGCAGATTTTTTGGAAAAAACATATTATAGATAAAAAGGGTTATGGAGAAGAAATATGGGTGAAGTATTAGATTATTTACAGGGGATGGATGATGCAGCCGTCATCATTCGTTTGGTCTTTGCTACTGTCTGCGGAAGTTTAATCGGATGGGAGCGTGTGGTGAGACGCCATAGCGCCGGAATCCGTACCTTTGCTTTAGTGAGTCTGGGTTCCGCAGTGGCAGCAGTCTTAAATATATATCTTGCAAATTTGAATGGTCTGAATGCAGATGTCAGTCGTATTCCTGCCGGAGTAGTCAGCGGTATCGGATTTTTAGGTGCCGGCACTATTATCGTTACCGGTCGAAATCAGATTAAAGGATTGACCACAGCAGCATCTTTGTGGGTGGCTTCCTGCATGGGAATGGCATTTGGCGCAGGATATATGTCAGTGGGGATCTCCTGCTTTTTCATGGTTATGGTTGCCAATCTTATATTGATGAAACTCTCTCAAAAGGTTGAGGAGAACAGTCGCTATGTCAGTTTATATGTGGAAGTGGAGGAGACGGTTGGAGTGAAAAAACTTCGAAAGAAACTGACTCAAATGGGTTATTCCATCAGCAGTATGAATAAGACCAAGGATAAGACTTTGGCAGGCACGGATGCGGCAATTATGATAGAAGTGGATTATGGGGAAAAGCATTCCCATCACGCTCTATTTGAAGAGTTGAACAATCTTGATTATGTTACCTACGTGGAAGAGATTTAAAACTGGATACTACTGGATTGTTCAAAAAAAGGGTGTATACTGGATAACACGGATTTGACTTGGAAAAAGAAAACCGGGTTGGGAATTTATATAGAGGAAATAGGAAATTTATCGGGGGAAATATTGTGGTCAGCTTATTTTTGGTAGAAGACGAAATCGCTATGCGGGAAGGTATCCGCAAGCGTATTGATTGGGAAAAGGAAAATATTGAATTTGTAGGTGAGGCCAGTGATGGAGAGCTGGCTTATCCTATGATTTTAGATACGAAACCGGATATTTTACTTACAGATATTAAGATGCCTTTTGTAGACGGTCTGGAGTTATCCGAGATGGTTCGTAAGGAATTGCCGGAGACCCGTATTATGATTTTGTCCGGATATGACGAGTTTGAGTATGCCAGAAAGGCTATAGGTATTGGAGTTACAGATTATCTGTTGAAGCCCATTGCACCTAATGCACTTTTAGAAAAAATCAAAAACGTTCAGCAAAAAATCGAAGAAGATAAAAAACATCAGGCATTGTATTCCAAGGAAGAAAAGGCGGAAACCATGGAACAGGACCGTATGAAGCTCTTTTCAGCTTTGGTAATGAATACTATGTCCATGTCCGAAATTTTATCCCAGGGAAAAGAATTATATATTAATCTATCTGCCCGCTATTTTTGTGTGGTCCTTTTGACTCTTGATGTGGAAGGGGAAAGTGGAAATGAATACTCAGAAACCAGAAATGCTTTTCGCACTCAGTTGGATGAAGCCATTGGCGTATACGAAAACTGGTTTGTTTTTGATCGAGAAGAAGAGGGATTTGCCTTCTTGGCAGTGGGAAATGATATGGAGGCTCTTTCTGATGAGATTCCTGATGTGTTAATGGATATTACTTCATTGATTGATGAGATTCCAAATGCCACTTATTTCATAGGGGTTGGTTCCGTAGTAGATCGTTTGAGTCGGGTGAAGGATACCTATCTTCAGGCCAACAGAGCATTTTCCAAGCGTTTTTTAATGAGCAAAAACCAGATTATTTATGCGGAGGATGGAGAAGAAAGTACAGCCTCTACCGTGGAAACTATGGATTTAAGTGTTGCTCTGACTCATGAGACCGCAGGAAAAACCGTAGACAACTTTTTAAAAACAGGAACTTATGATGAGGCTGAATCATTTTTGGAAAACATCTATGAAAGTATTGGAGAAAAGAATTCCAAATCCTTGATTTTCCTTAGCTACATCACAATGGATATCTACGTGTCAGTGATTCGAAACCTAAAGGAGTTAGGAGCGGATACGGATGCTATGGAAGAAGAATACGGAAAAATCGATGAGATTATTCAATCCGCCAACAGCGACAAGAACAAGATTGCTCGTTACTTAAAAGACCTTTTGAAACAGGCCATCCACTTAAGAGATCATCGGGTGGAGAAACGATACGGCACCGTATTAAATACAGCGGTGAGTTATATTGATGAGCATTATATGGAAGATGATATGTCTTTGAACAAGGTAGCATCTTTTGTAAATGTCAGTCCAAACCATTTGTCTGCAAGTTTTTCAAAAGACATGGGTACCACCTTTATTGAATATCTTATTCAAAAAAGAATGGAACGGGCGAAAGAACTTTTAATGACAACCAAAAAAAGAAGTTCAGAAATCGCCTATGAGGTGGGGTATAAGGATCCTCATTATTTCAGTTACACATTTAAAAAGACCCAGGGAATGACCACAAAGGAATACAGAGCCAGAGGAGGAGCACAGCGTGATTCATAATATCGTTCACAAAATGGAACGGCTCCTTCGAAAGATTTCCCTTCGGAAAAAACTGGGGATTATGATCATGGTTTTTTTCATTCCTTACACGGCAATTACTGTTTTTTTGCTGGTGAGCATGAATGGATTTTATGATGAGTACAATACCATCGGAGCAAATATCACCTTAGCCAATAAGTACAATATTGAATTTAAGGAAGATATGGATGCGGTGATGTATCAGATGGTGATTCGCTCCATGACCAAGGAGGAAGTGGAAACCCAGCTGAATATGAAAAACCCCGATGATATGATTGGGGAAGCCGTAGATGCCTTTGAGTCTCTAGAAGATTCTTCCTTTTCCTATGAGGCAAAGGAAAGTGCCAAAAGCACCATTCATCTTTTGAATACCTTGCAAAAGCGAGTGAATGATATCAACTCCAGAGTGAAGATATCCGGTTACTATGACCAAAATGTTTTGAGTCTGGATACAGATATTCGAATTATAACAGAGTTGATTCAGGAACGAATTTCCGAATACAACTACTATGAGTCCCAGGGAATGGAAAAGGTTCAGGATGAAATCGGATCCAGATTGGATGTAATCGTTCAGATTTCCATTACGGTTTTTGTTATTGTGGTGGTGGCTTCTTTGACACTGGCAGGTCTGATGTCAAAAAGTATTACCAACTCCATTGGAAATTTGGAAGATACGGTGGCGCAGTTTGGTCAGGGTAATTTTGCTGTTCGAACCAAAGAGGCCAAGGATACGGATCTGAAGGTCTTATATGAAACCTTCAACTCTATGGCAGATCAGATTGAGGTTTTGGTAGAAAATATTAAAAGAGAACAAATCAATTCCAGAAATTTGGAGTTGAAGTTGCTGCAGGCCCAGATTAATCCCCACTTTTTATACAATACGTTGGACAATATTGTATGGCTGGTGGAAGATGACCGAAAGGAAGATGCGGAAAACATCGTAACCTACCTGTCTCAGTTTTTCCGAACTACCTTATCCGGTGGCCGGGATTTTATTCGCTTGCAGGAAGAATTTCAACATATTGAAGCCTACCTAAAGATTCAGTCTTTCCGTTATCGGGATATTTTATCCTTTGAACTGGATTTGCCTCAGGAGTTGGAAGGGTATTTGATTATAAAAATGGCATTGCAACCCATCGTGGAAAATGCCCTTTATCATGGAATCAAGTACAAGCGCAGTATGGGAAAGATTACTGTAAAGGCAGTGGATGGCGGAGATTGTGTTCGCATTCTTGTCATTGATGACGGTATTGGAATGGAGCGGGAAGAGCTATTGGAACTTCGACACACTGTATCTACCAGAGCCCATCCTACGGAAAACGACAACGGTTTTGGTATGGCAAATGTAGCGGAGCGACTTCGTATGAATTACGGTGAAACCTACGGACTTTTTGTGGACAGTGAATACAAAAAGGGCACTACAGTGGAGGTTCGCTTCCCAAAAAGAAAAGAACAAAATTTAGACGAGATGTAATGAAAGTTAAGATTTTTATGAAATCATAAAAATCTTAACTTTTTTTCGTTAGAAATTGAACTTTTTCTAAAATCCAATTTTTTTTCGTAAAAATATCAAAAAAAAGAATAAATAATTCCATGGAGGAAACAAAAGTGGGGCTCTATAATGACATCATCAAGTAGAGAGCTTCCACGGAAGTTGGTGGGAGTAGGATTTTTTTTAAGGAGGGATTTTTACATGAAGAAAAAATTACTTGGTATTTTCCTTGCAGCAACAATGGCTGTAGGAATGTTAGCAGGATGCGGCGGTGCTGCATCAGATTCATCTGATTCTTCAGATACAGCATCAACAACTGAGGATTCCGGAGATAGCGGAGCATCAGGAGATACCATTAGCATTGGTTTTGCACAGGTTGGTCACGAATCTGACTGGCGTACAGCATCCACAAAATCTTGTCAGGACGTTTTCTCTGAAGCAAACGGATATGACTTAAGCTTTGTAGACTGCGACAATGATTCAGCAGCTCAGTTAGAAGCAGTTCGTTCCTTCATCGAGCAGGACGTTGACTACATCATTATCGATCCTATCGTTTCAACAGGATGGGATACAGTACTTACCGAGTGCGAAGACGCAGGAATTCCTGTAATCGTAATCGACCGTACAATTGAAGATTCAGACAAGTATACCGCATGGGTTGGATCAAACTTCAAAACAGAAGGTTTGGCTGCAGGTGAATGGTTAAAAGCTTATGCTGAATCAAAAGGAATTTCTGAAATCAACTACTTAACAATCGCTGGTTCTACCGGTGCTTCTGCTCAGATCGGACGTAGCGAAGGTTTCGATGAAATCGCTGAAGCAAATGGATGGAACAAGTTAGATGAGCAGGATGGTGACTTTACAGAAGACGGTGGACAGTCCATCATGGAAAGTTACTGCAAGTCTTATGAAGGAAAATTCAATGTTGTAGTTTGCCAGAACGATAATGAAGCTTTCGGTGCTATGACAGCTATGGACAATGCAGGTATTACATATGGTCTTGACGGAGATGTAATCCTTATTTCCTTCGATGCTTGTACCGCAGGTTTAGAGCAGGTTAAGGCTAGAAAGATTACAGCTGACTTTGAGTGTAATCCTCTTGCAGCTCCTTTCGTAGAAGAAGTTATCAAGAAATTGGAAGCTGGCGAATCTGTAGAAAAAGAAATCTTCATGGAAGAGCATTGGTATGCACTTACAGATGCGATTGTTGATTTCTCTATCGACGGAGAAGCTCAGACAATGACGGAAGTTACAGACGACGTAATTGACGCTCAGTACTAATTCAAATGAAAATTTAAATTAGAAAAAACGCAGGGGCGTCGGGTACATCCCGATGCCCCTTTTTTAAAGAAGACTCAACAAAAGGAAAGGAGACCCCTCATGGAAAACAATGTTGTTTTGACCGCCAGAGGAATTACCATGACTTTCCCCGGTGTAAAAGCATTAGACAATGTGGATTTTACTTTGAGAAAAGGCGAAATACATGCACTAATGGGGGAAAACGGAGCAGGAAAATCTACACTGATTAAGTGTTTGACAGGTATCAATGATTTTGAAGCCGGTGAAATTCATATTGATGGAATCGAAGGACCGGTGAGAAACCATTCTACCAGAGATGCACAAAATGTTGGAATTTCCACAGTGTATCAGGAAGTAAACTTATGTCCAAATCTCTCTGTAGCAGAAAACTTGTTTATCGGAAGAGAACCCCTAACAAAATTACATACAGTGGATCGCGCATCCTATAATAAGCGCTCACAAAAAATAATGGATGATTTAGGCATCGATGTTGATGTCACGCAAAATTTGGAAAATTATTCTTTGGCAATTCAACAGATGGTAGCAATTGCCAGAGCTGTTGATATGGATTGTAAGGTTCTGATTTTGGATGAACCTACTTCATCTTTGGATGATGAAGAAGTTGAAAAGCTCTTTGTTCTTATGAGAAGACTTCGCAAGCAGGGAGTAGGAATCGTATTTGTAACCCATTTCCTTGAACAGGTATACGCAGTGTGCGACCGTATTACCGTTCTTCGAAACGGAACCTTCGTTGGAGAATATCCCATTGAGGAGTTGCCTAGAGTAAAACTGGTTGCTGCTATGATGGGTAAGGATCTAAATGATTTGGATGCCATCGAAAAAGAAGATATTGATTTGGATAAAAGTGAGGTTGCTATTGATGCTTCCGCACTTACCCATACCGGTACGGTGAAACCTTTCAACCTTCAAATTCATAAAGGGGAAGTAGTTGGTGTTGCCGGATTGTTAGGTTCCGGACGAAGCGAGTTGGCTCGAGTTATTTACGGCGCAGACAAGGCCTCCGGCGGAAGCTTAAAGGTGAACGGAAAGGAAGTAAAAATCAATCAGCCCATCGATGCTATGAATCTTGGCATGGGTATGCTTCCTGACGACAGAAAAGCAGAAGGTATTATCGGAGATTTGTCCATCCGTGAAAATATTATTCTTGCTATTCAGGCAAAGAGAGGAATGTTAAAGCCCATTCCCATGAAAAAACAGGAAGAAATCGCAGATCATTATATTGATTTGTTATCCATCAAATGTCCTTCCAGAGAAGCAAAAATCAATCAGCTTTCCGGTGGAAATCAGCAGAAAGTTATTTTGGCCCGTTGGTTGGCAACAGATCCGGAATTCTTAATTTTGGATGAACCTACCCGAGGAATTGACGTAGGAACCAAATCCGAAATCCAAAAGTTGGTTGTGGATTTGGCAAAAGAAGGAAAGAGCATTATGTTTATTTCTTCCGAAATCTCCGAGATGTTACGTACCTGCAACCGCATGGTAATTATGCGTGACGGAGAAATGGTAGATGAACTTAGTGAAAATCTTACACAGGAAAGTGTAATGGCAGCAATTGCGGGAGGTGACAAGGCTCATGAATAAGAACAAAACACTTTGGCAGAAAATAAAAGCATGGCCCTTACTTCTTCCGATCGTATGTTTACTTTTAGTAATGGCCGTAAATATTATTTACGATGCTTCTTTGGGAAACAATCCTTTTAGTTTCTTTAAGATTACATTACAGACAACTACAAGTAACGGAACCATTTTTTATGGTCGTATCATTGATATTTTAAACCGAGGAAGTGAAGCAGCGATTTTGGCATTGGGAATGACTTTGGTTGTTTCATCCTCTGCAGGAACGGATATTTCCGTTGGATCTGTAATGAGTTTATCCGCGTCTGTCTGCTGTATGCTTTTGGCAGGATACGGTGTAACTTCCACCTCTGAATTGGCAGTACCTTTGGTAGTTGGTCTTTTGGGGGCTTTGGTAGTAGGTAGTTTGTGCGGTGCTTTCAATGGTTTCTTGGTTGCTCATTTAAAGATCCAGCCTATGGTTGCCACCTTGATTTTGTTTACGGCAGCCCGTGCCATTGGACTTCTGGTTTGTAACGATATGATTGTTTACGTAAGAAATGATAGCTATGGTTTCTTCGGAAGCTTCTTGGGACCCATTCCTACACCTATCGTTATCACCGCTATTTGTATCGCAGTGTTATCCATTGCTTTAAACAAAACAGCTTTGGGTACTTATATTCAGTCTGTAGGTATCAACTCAAAGGCATCTAGAATTGCCGGATTGAATTCAAAGACCATTATCTTTTTGACCTATGTTCTTTGTGGATTCTTCGCAGCAATTGCAGGAATCATGCAGTCATCAAGAATTACATCCGCTGATTCCAATAACATTGGTTTGTACATGGAATTGGATGCAATCTTGGCAGTTGCTTTGGGAGGAAACTCCCTTGGAGGAGGAAAGTTCAATTTAGCCGGCTCCATAATCGGTGCATATACCATTCAGGCAATTACAACTACACTGTATGCTTTAGGTGTTTCCACCAGCCAGGCTCCGGTTTACAAAGCAGTTATCGTTATTATCATCGTTGCAATTCAGGCGCCTCCGATTCAGGCTTATGTTAGAAAAAAAGCCGCTGCAAAGAATGCGGTAAAGGAGGTAGCATAACATGAAAAAGACAAAACTTAACGGAAATACCATCCTTTTATTTATTACAATTGCATTGTTTGTAGTTTTGTATGCCGGCGGATGTATCGCATACGGAGAAAAAGGATTCACACATTTTCAGACCTTCCTTAATATTTTAATTACCAATGCAGGATTGATTTGTATCTCCTGCGGACTTACCGTGGTAATGCTTACAGCGGGAATTGATATTTCCGTTGGTGCAGTGGTAGCTATGGACTGTATGCTCTTAGGCGTAGGTATGCAAAAGGGCATTGGTGCAGTACAGATGATTCTAATCGTGCTTTTGATCGGTGTTGTATTTGGTGCCGTTCAGGGATACTTAATCGGATATCTGCAAATTCAGCCATTTATCGTTACCATGGCCGGTATGTTCTTTGCCAGAGGTATGACGGCAGTAATTTGTACTGACCAGATTTCTATCACAGAACAGACCAACAAGCTCTTTTACGATATTGCAAACTTAAAGATTCCTCTTCCTTTCGGAGGATATACCAACAATCACGGCGTATACGTAGTGCCTTACGTTCGTGTAGGTGTAGTTATCGCATTGATTGTTTTGGTAGTAATATTTTTAATGCTTCGTTATACAAAGTTTGGACGTTCTTTGTACGCGGTAGGTGGTTCTGAACAATCCGCAGCTATGATGGGATTAAATGTAAAACTTACCAAGTTAAAAGCATATGTTCTTTGCTCTGTATTGACCTCCATCGGGGCAATCTGCTATTGTTTAAATACAATGTCAGGTTCAGTACAGCAGGCTTTAGGTTATGAAATGGATGCCATTTCTTCTGCCGTTATCGGTGGTACCTTATTAACCGGTGGTGTAGGAAATGTTATCGGTACCTTCTTCGGTGTATTGATTAACGGTACCATTTCATCCATTGTAAAGACCAACGGAAAGCTGGCTAGTTCATGGCCGAATATTTTAACAGCAGCTTTGCTCTTCTTGTTCATCGTTATTCAGAGTATCTTCGCTGTATTACGAGAAAAGAAGAAGGCTTAATGTATGGGGAAATTGGATTGAAGAGATATTTTTTTAAAAAGAAAAAACCCGTAGCACTTATGCTGGCCCTTTTTACAGGGCTGGCATTTTGTGCATGTGGAACAACGGTGAAAACTGCAAAAGAGCCGGAGACGTCTTTGGTGACGGTGGGCTTTTCCCAGATTGGAGCGGAATCGGATTGGAGGTTGGCTTCCACATCCTCTATGCAAAGTGCCTTTAGCGTTACCACAGGGTATCGTCTGGTGTATGACGACGGACAGCAAAAGCAGGAAAATCAGTTAAAGGCAATGCGTGAGTTCATTGATTCAGAGGTGGATTACATTGTTTTGGATCCCATTACGGAAACTGGATGGGATGCCACACTTTCTGAGGCAAAGGAAGCGGGGATTCCCGTAATTATTGTGGACCGTCAGGTTTCGGTGGAGGATGATTCTGTTTACACCGCCTGGGTAGGCAGTGACTTTTCTCTGGAAGGGAAAAGAGCCTGTGCATGGTTGAAAGCCTACTTGAATTCTGTTGGCTACACAGAGGCAATCAACATTGCTCACATTCAGGGAACTGCAGGTTCCAGTGCTCAAATCGGACGAAGCAATGCATTGACGGAATACGCGGAACATGAGGGGTGGAATATTATAGCCCAAGAAGACGCAGATTTTGTGCAGGCAAAAGGCCGTGAAGTTATGGAATCCATGCTTTCGGAACATGGTGATGAAATCAATGTGGTATATTGCGAAAACGACAGTGAAGCCTTAGGTGCCATTGAAGCCTTGGAAGCCTCAGGGAAGACCGTAGGCTCCAATATTGCTGCGGGGGAAGTTTTGGTGATTTCTTTTGATGCTACAAATGAGGGGTTGAAGCAGACTTTGGCGGGAAAGATTGCTTTGGATGTAGAGTGCAATCCCAATTACGGAACGGTGGCAGAGCAGATTATCAGTGATTTGGAAAAGGGAAGTTCCACGGTACATGATTATTATATGGAAGAAAGTCAGTTCAGTGCCATTAAATCGGTATCCTCCGTATCTGTTGGGGCAAACACTTATAATGTTACCGTTGTAACAGATGAAATTATAGCATCCAGAAACTATTAGCATTTTTTTGTTGACAGCAAATAGGAAAAGACCTATATTTATCATGGAAATTACAGAGTAGACCTTATTGCGTTAAGTGCTGAGTATACAGGGAGTTGATATTCAGACGAAAAGCATTCGCTTGCGGTTTTAGGGTCGCATCCCGCTGTTACATATGGAGAATAGACCTCTTTATGTATATGTAGGATTCACATAAGGAGGTTTTTTTATGCAAAAATTAAAAAATGTACGTGTATTGACAGTGTCCGCTTTTTTGGTGGCTATAGCTACGGTTTTGGGATTTTTTAAGGTTCCCATTACGGAATTGATTGAGATTCGTTTTCAATATTTGCCTATTGCAGTAGGTGGAGCTTTGTTTGGCCCCGCAGTTGGCGGCGTTATTGGAATGTTGGCTGATGTATTGGGCTATTTGGTAAAACCTACGGGAGCATTTTTCCCCGGCTTTACTATTTCAAGCATTTTGTCCGGTATTATTTATGGATTGTTCTTTTTTAAAAAAAGAATTACCGTTCCAAGAATTATTGCAGCAGAACTTACAGAAACCATCCTTTGCAGTTTGGTAATTAATTCCATCAATCTTTCCATTCTCTACGGAAATGCTTTTTCTGTAGTGGTTGCTACCAGATTGTTAAAGGTTTTGATTATGTTCCCTATTGATACCATTATTTTAACTGTGGTATTAAAGGCGATTCCAAGATTAATGCCTTCCGAAATGAAAGAAGGATTTGTAAAACAATAATAAAGGAGATATGGTTGTGACAAAACAGGAAGTACTTCATTTTTTGCAATCATATTCAAACAGTGGCTCTGCTCTGGGACTTTCCCGGGTAGAGCTTCTTTTGGATTATTTGCAGCATCCGGAACAGGACTTAAAGATGATTCATGTGGCGGGAACCAACGGAAAGGGTTCAACTATAGCCTTTTTGTCTTCAGTTCTTACGGAAGAAGGATATAGGGTGGGACGGTTTCAGTCCCCCTGGGTGTTTGACTATGAGGAACAGATTCGTATTGGAGAAGAAAATATTTCAGAACCTGATTTTGTACGTATTGGACAAAAGGTGATGGACAGTGCAAAGCAAATGGTGGCGGATGGACATGAAATGCCTACTGAGTTTGAGATGCTTTTTCCTATGGCCCTTCTTTATTTTAAAGAAAAAAACTGTGACATTGTCTTGGTGGAAGTGGGCCTTGGTGGAGAGGGGGATGCGACCAACGTAATTCCTACTCCCTTGATTTCTATCATTACAAAGATTTCTTTTGATCATATGAATTATCTTGGGGATACTCTGGAAAAAATTGCTACAGCAAAGGCTGGAATTATAAAGCCTTTGGGAAAGGTTCTTTTAGCGTCTCAGCAGCCGGAGGCAAAAGAGGTATTTGACCAAAAGATAAAGTCGGTAAAAGGGGAAGCACTACCTTTGCTGGAATTGCCAAATGATGTGGAAACAGGTATGAAGGGAACATACCAAAAAGAAAACGCTACTCTTGCCTACAGTGCTCTTGTGGCACTAAAATCCATGGGCTACTTCATCAGTGAGGATGGAATTCGACGGGGAATGAAAAATGCCCGTTGGCCGGGACGATTTGAACTTTTGGCAAAGGAGCCTCTTTTCTTAATAGACGGCGCCCATAATGAAGATGGGGTGCGTGCATTGGCACAGGCACTGAAACAGGATTACCCCGGAAAAGAATTTTGTCTTATTGTGGGTATCTTAGGAGATAAGGCCTATGATAAAATGTTAGATATCATGTTGCCTTTTGCCAAGAAGGCAGTTTGCGTAACACCGCCCAATCCAAGAGCCCTTCCTGGGGAGGAATTGGGAAAGGTGATTGCAAAGAAACGAAAAGATCTTCCTATTATAATATGTAAGGATTTAAAAGAAGCTTTGGAGAAGGGATATTTTAAAGAGAAGGAAGATACACTGGCCTTTGGTTCCCTATATTATATAGGAAGACTGAGAAAAGAATTTTTGTTGTTGACAGATGAGAAATAAGGGTGTATTCTACAAATAGATTGTACGCAATTTAATTATACAACAACGAAACAACAAAGAAGATTCAATACATATGAAAACACAAGGAGGTTTTTATGATTTACGACGTGATTATTATCGGTAACGGTCCTGCAGGTTTGGCAGCAGCCATCTATGGAAAAAGAGCCGGACTTTCTACATTAGTATTATCTGATTCTCCCATGGCAGGAGGGCAGATCACTTCTACTTATGAGGTAGATAATTATCCCGGTCTTCCCAGAGTATCCGGATTTGATTTGGGCGACAAGATGAAAGAGCATGCGGATATGCTTGGAGCAGAATATGCTTCTGGAAGAGTTACAGAGATTGTGGATAATGGAGAGACCAAAGTTTTAAAGACGGTAGACAATGGTGATTATGAAGGAAAGACCATTATCATTGCGACCGGAGCTGACCACAGAAAGCTTATGGTGCCCGGTGAAAAAGAATTGACCGGCATGGGCGTTTCCTACTGTGCAACCTGTGATGGAGCTTTCTTTAGAAAGAAGACTGTAGCTGTTGTTGGTGGCGGTGACGTGGCGTTGGAAGATGCTATTTTCTTATCACGCTTTGCGGAAAAGGTTTATTTGATCCATCGGAGAGACGAGTTCCGCGGTGCAAAGGTATTGCAGGATCAGGTAAAGGCGATTGATAAAATCGAAATCGTTTATGATACCGTCGTAGATGAAATCGTTGGAAAAGACGCTGTGGAAAAACTTGTTGTTACAAATAAGAAATCCGGTGAAAAGAGTGAACTTGCAGTCAACGGTGTATTTATGGCCGTGGGTATAGTTCCCAATGTTTCCAACATCAAAGGGCTTCCTTCTCAGGATGAAGGTGGATATTTGATTGCCGGTGAAGACTGTGTAACAAGCATCCCCGGAATCTACGCGGCAGGAGATGTAAGAACCAAACTTTTACGTCAGGTAATCACTGCAGCAGCCGATGGCGCAAATGCAATTACCTCCGTTGAAAAATACTTAAATGGCCAGTAAAAACCAATTCTTGACATAGGAGTTTCCCCTTGTTATAATAACGAAGTAACAAGTTGTAACAAAATCGTAACATTTATCTCGGAGTAGGAAATTGAGATGTGTTACATGACAAGGAGTTAATCACACCATGAATAGAAATCGAAAACTTAAGATCGTGACTTATTCATTAGCAGCAGGATTGTTAATCGGATCCACTTCTTTCGCATCTGTTGCAGCACCTTTGGCAGGAGCTACTGCCGCATTATCTACAGATGTTGCTACACAGGAAGAAGCGAATTCCTATTCTACCTTATCAGGTATAAATTTGGCTATGGCAGGCATGCTTAGCACAGCTACTACAGAAGCAGAGACAGAAGTATCTGAAAGTGATACAGAAGCAGTTGCTTCTACAGAAGAAGAAACCTCTACCAACCAGGCAGCGGATTATTCCGGAGTTGCCATTGCACAGGTAGACAACTATGTAAATGTTCGTTCCGAAGCTTCTGAAGATAGTGAAGTATTAGGAAAACTTTACAATAACAGTGCAGCTGAAGTCTTAGAGACAGAAGGCGACTGGTACAAGATTACATCCGGTAGCGTTACCGGTTATGTAAAATCAGAATATGTGGTTGTAGGAGATGAACAGCTTGCAGCATCTGTATCTACCAGATATGCAAAGGTAAATACCACTACATTATATGTTCGTGCAGAAGCTACCACAGATTCCTCTATTATTTGTATGGTACCTGTAGAAGATGACCTTACCGTTACAGATGAATCCACATTAGATTCCGGCTGGGTTAAGGTATCTACTGAAGAAGGTGACGGATACGTATCTACAGATTACGTAACACTTACCACTGAATATGTTCATGCTGAATCCAAAGAAGAGGAAGAAGCAAGACTTGCAAAAGAAGAAGCTGAGAGAAAAGCAGCAGAAGAAGCTGCTCAGAAAGCAGCCGCAGCAGCCGCAGCGAAATCATCTGCAGCAAGCAGCAGTGCAGCATCTCAGTCTTATGCAGCTCCTTCAGGATCAGGCGGAAGCGCAGTTGCTTCCTATGCTTGTCAGTTTGTTGGAAATCCTTACGTTTACGGTGGATCTTCCCTTACAAACGGAACGGACTGCTCAGGATTTGTTATGAGTGTATATGCAGCATTTGGTGTAGGCCTTCCTCATTCATCCAGTGCAGACAGAAGCGTTGGATATGCAGTAAGTGTTGATGCAATGCAGCCTGGTGACATCGTATGCTACAGTGGTCACGTTGCAATCTACGTAGGAAACGGAACTATCGTTCATGCTTCCAATCCTACAAACGGTATCTGCTACTCAAATGTTAACTATCGTACCATTTTGGCAGTACGTCGTATATTCTAAAATAGCTATTTTGCCCCGGTCTTTGGACCGGGGTTTTTTTATGGCTATTTTTTACTCAGCTGTGGGAATTTGAACATTCCATGTATTGATATTCGAAGTTTCTGAAAACGATTTTTCAAGTATAAATTGCATTTTCTTCAATTTGCACAAATTTTACAATTCTATTACAAAGAGCTCGATGAAAAGAGGAGATATCCACAAAAGATATCCACAAAAAACCAAAAATGAATTACGAAAACATGAGTTATAAACGAGTTTTCCACTTTATCCACAAAAAATGGGAAAAAACCGCGAACGCTTGTTTTGTAATTTTTGAATAAAATTTTCAAAAAAGACAAGATTCCTTTGACAAAAAAAGTGTAATTCTATTGTTGAAAAAATATGTTAAAAGTTTGTAATAATTACGTATTATATTGTAATTGTCAGAAAATATAGATGTAATAGAAGAGTGGAGAAGGGGAAAAAGGGAGATTAAGGCAATGTTGCATAATAAAACGCCAAAAAACACTTCCTTTTTTTAGCAAATTATATTACACTAGGGGTTGTAGTTGGGGAAATTAGCAAAAACACAACGCCTGTAATTGTGGAATATGTATAAAAGGGGTAATTAGGAGGAACGGAAAATGATCTCGAATCAAATCCTTCAAAAAACGGTGGATGGCTTACATCAGATTACAAAGGCCAACTTCGCCATATTTGATACAGAAGGAAGCGTATTGGCAACCAGTTTTGCTGATGCAAGAAGCTATGGAGAGTCTGTAAGCGAGTTTTCAAGCTCACCTGCAGAAAGCCAGATTGCACTGGGCTGTCAGTTTTATAAAGTTTCGGAAGAAGGTCGCGTTGAGTACATTGTCATGGTAGACGGTGACAGCGCAGAAGCATCTACCATTGGAAAGGTGGCTACCTTCCAGATTCAGGAATTGATGGTAGCTTATCGTGAAAGATTTGATAAAGATAATTTTGTTAAGAATCTTTTGTTGGATAATTTGCTTTTGGTTGATATTTACAATCGTGCCAAAAAACTTCACATCGATATTGAAGCCCGTCGTGTGGTAATGGTTGTGGAAGTAGAAGGAAACAAAAACGGAGATGAGATGGATCGTGTCCGTACTGTTTTCGGAGGAAAGACCACAGATTTTGTTACTGCAGTAGATGAGGGAAATATCATTGTGGTAAAAGATATTGGTGCAGACGGTACCTATGAGACAGTAGACAAGACAGCAGAAGTGATTTTGGATGCCTTTGCAGATAAGGCCGGTACTTCCGTTCGTATTGCTTACGGTACCATTGTCAGTGAGATTAAGGAAGTTTCCCGTTCTTACAAGGAAGCAACCATGGCATTAGATGTAGGAAAGATTTTCTTTAAGGAAAAGGATATCATCGCATATTCTGTATTGGGAATTGGACGTTTGATTTATCAGTTGCCCATTCCTCTTTGCAAAATGTTTATTAAAGAAATCTTTGAAAACAAAACTCCGGATCAGTTTGACGAAGAAACATTGACCACCATCAATAAGTTCTTTGAAAACAGCTTAAACGTATCCGAGACATCCAGACAGTTGTATATCCACAGAAATACCCTTGTGTATCGTTTGGATAAATTGCAAAAAAGCACAGGCTTGGATCTTCGTGTATTTGAAGATGCCATTACTTTCAAGATTGCCCTTATGGTTGTGGAATATATGAAATATATGGATGACCAGGATTTCTAAAGAAATAAGGAAGTATCTGTTATGATAAAACTCGAACATGTCAGTAAGACATATGAAAAAGGTGTACAGGCGATTACCGATGTAAACCTTCACATTGCTCCCGGTGAATTTGTGTTCATCGTTGGAAAGAGTGGTTCCGGAAAGTCTACCATGATTAAGCTTTTACAAAAAGAGCTGCAGCCTACCCATGGAAAGATTATGGTAAATAAACGAGACATTGGAAGTATTTCCAGAAAAAATATTCCCATGTATCGAAGAAATATCGGCGTGGTATTTCAAAATTTCCGATTATTGCAGGATCGTACGGTTTATGAAAATGTTGCCTTTGCCATGAGAGTGGTGGAAGCACCGAAAAAAGAAATCAAAAAGAAGGTGCCTCAGATGCTGTCCTTGGTTGGATTGGCTGCGAAGTACCGTTCTTATCCCAAGGAACTTTCCGGTGGTGAGCAGCAGCGTGTTGCCATTGCAAGAGCGCTGGTAAACGAGCCAAAGATTTTATTGGCGGATGAGCCTACCGGAAACCTTGATAACCACAATGCGTGGGAAATCATGAAGCTTTTGGATGAAATCAATAAGAGAGGAACTACCGTAGTGGTGGTAACTCACAATATGGATATTGTAAAGGCTATGAACAAACGGGTGATTACCATTCGGGAAGGTGTCATCGTAAGCGATGAAGAGGAGGACACCACAGATGAAGATTAGTACACTCACATACAACGTGAAGCAGGGCCTGATCAATATTTGGAGAAACAAAATGTTTTCTCTGGCTTCCATTGCAACTATGACCGCCTGCATTTTTTTATTCGGCGTGTTTTACGCTTTGGGCGTAAACTTTGGTTCTATGGTTCATTCTGCGGAAGAAGGTGTTGCGGTAACCGTATTCTTTGAAGAAGGAATTACCGATGAACAAATTGAAACCATTGGAAATGAAATTGCAACCAGACCTGAGGTTTCTGAATACCATTTCGTTTCTGCGGAAGAAGCTTGGGAGTCTTTCAAAGAATATTATTTTGAAGGCCATGAAGAGGCGGCTGCGGGATTTGAAGAAGACAATCCCATGGTAAACTCCGCCAATTATGAAGTTTATTTAAAAGATGTTTCTCAGCAGGAAAACCTGGTAGCCTTTTTGGAAGGCCTCGAGGGTGTGCGAGAAGTGAAGCAATCAGAAATGGTTGCGGACGTGTTGACGGATTTCAATAATTTGATTGCCCTTATTTTTGTGGCAATTATTGTTATCCTAATTGCGGTTGCAGTCTTCTTGATTAGTAATACCGTTACCGTAGGTATTTCTGTTCGACGGGAAGAAATTGCCATTATGAAATTGATTGGAGCAAAGGATACCTTTGTAAGAGCTCCGTTTATTGTGGAAGGTATGGTCATCGGTTTGATTGGCTCTATCATTCCTTTGGCGCTTTTGTACAGCTTGTACGGAAGTATTGTTGGATATGTTTCCGAAAAGTTCACGTTACTTTCATCTATGATGGAATTTGTTCCGGTAAATGAACTGTTTCGTGTGCTGTTGCCGGTTTCCCTTATTTTAGGTGTGGGAATCGGATTTGTGGGAAGCCGATTTACATTAAAAAGACATTTAAAGGTGTAATCATGGATAATAATTCTTATTATAAAAATGATAATACAGATCTTACGACTCCGGGACAAAATGTTCCGGAGTCAAACTCTGTTCTAAAGAAAAAATCTAGAAAATCTTTCCATCGGGGGATTTTGGTGGGACTTTGCAGTGCCACTGCAATTTTTGCTTTGCTGGTGGGGGTTTTCTTTGGAGTGTTTTATCACAGTGCCAGTGATATCCTAAGTGATACTACGGAAAACAAGTTGGGACTTGTGTACTCTGTGATGAAAACCTATTACTACAAGGATTTCGATGAGGAAGATTTACAGACCGGATTGATTAAGGGTTTGGTGGAAGGACTGGACGATCCTTATTCTGCATATTATACCGCAGAAGAGTACCAGGAATTTTTGGTAAGCGCCACAGGAAAATATGCCGGTATCGGTGCAGTCTTGTCAAAAGATGCCAATTCCGGAGCGGTATCCATTGCCAATGTGTATGACGGTACGCCGGCACAGGAGGCTGGTTTACAAAAGGGCGATGTGATTGTGAGCGCCGATGGATATGTGGCAACGGAGTATGAACTTTCAGAATTTGTTCAGCACATTCGCGGTGAGGAAGGCACTACGGTGGAACTTGTCATTGTAAGAGACAACGAAGAGCAAACCGTTACCTGCACTAGAAAATCCATTCAGGTTCCTTCTGTGGATTATCGTTTGTTAAATGATGAAAATGGGAATGCGGTTATTGGATATATTCAAATCTCCGAGTTCTCTGATGGAACCTACCAAGAGTTTACCAATGCTTTGGAGGATTTGAAATCCCAGGGAATGCAGGCAGTTATTTATGATGTAAGAAGCAATCCCGGAGGAATGTTAGATACCGTAACAAAGATGCTGGATTATATTTTGCCGGAAGGCACCACCGTTTATATGTTGGATAATCAAAATCAAAAGACGGAGTTTACCTCCGATGGGGAAACCTATTTGGACTTGCCTACTGTTGTTTTGGTCAATGGTAACAGTGCCTCCGCAGCAGAAATCTTTTCCGGTGCGGTACGGGATTTTGATTATGGAACATTGATTGGAACCACCACTTACGGAAAGGGTGTGGTACAAAACACCTATCCTTTTAATGATGGAAGTGCCATGAAACTTACCATTGCTTCTTACTATACGCCCAGTGGAGAATGTATCCAAGAAAAGGGAATCACTCCTGATGTGGAATTGGAATACGAGTATAGTGGGGATGCTAACGAGGAGTACGATTATTACAAAGATAATCAAATAGTTAAGGGAATTGAAACCTTAATGGAAGAAATAGCAAATCAATAGAAAAAGAGGTGCCCATGATTGAATTGGATCAGCTGAAACAACAGCTTTCTTCTTATGAAGAACCTTTAAAAGAAATCAAATCATCTTTGGATTTGGAAAATAAAAAGAACCGTATTCAGGAATTGGAGAGGGAAATGGAAGCTCCCGATTTTTGGAACGACCCGGAAGTGTCTACCCAAAAGACAAAGGATTTGAAAAGCATGAAAGACGATATTGCTGTTTATGCTAACTTGGAAGAGTTATACAGCGATATTGAGGCATATATTGAAATCGGAAACGAAGAGGAAGACGAGGATATTGTAGAAGAAGCAAAAAGTGCCTTCGAGGAATTTTTGTCAAATCTGGAACAGATTCGAATGAAGACGCTGTTGTCCGGTGAATATGACAGCGAGTCTGCCATTGTTACCCTTCATTCCGGTGCCGGCGGAACGGAGGCTTGCGACTGGGTATCCATGCTTTATCGAATGTATACCCGTTGGGCGGAACGCCATGGTTTTTCTTTGGACGTTTTGGATTACTTGGACGGAGACGAAGCGGGAATTAAATCTGTAACCTTCCAGGTGAATGGAGAAAATGCCTACGGACTTTTGAAATCAGAAAGAGGTGTGCATCGTTTGGTGCGTATTTCTCCTTTTAATGCACAGGGAAAGCGCCAGACATCTTTTGCATCCTGCGATGTTATGCCGGATATTGAAAAGGATTTGGATGTAGAGGTAAAAGACGAGGATATCCGAATTGATACCTACCGTTCATCCGGTGCCGGTGGGCAGCATATTAACAAAACATCTTCCGCCATCCGTATCACCCATTATCCTACGGGAATTGTGGTGCAATGTCAGAATGAACGTTCGCAGCATATGAACAAAGATAAGGCGATGCAGATGTTGAAGGCAAAACTCTATCTTTTGAAAGAGGAAGAAGAGGCAAAAAAACAGGCTGGCATCCGAGGTGAAGTATCGGAAATCGGTTGGGGAAACCAGATTCGTTCCTATGTCATGCAACCCTATACTATGGTGAAGGATTTGCGTACCGGTGAAGAAACCGGAAACGTGGACGCTGTCATGGACGGAGCATTGGATCCGTTTATGAACGCTTACTTGAAATGGATGTCTTTGGGATGTCCTGCGAGAAATACACAGGATGCAGAATAATTCTTCGATTAGAGGATCTGCAATTTTAAGTTGAGAAAAATTCATTTTATACTTGCATTCAACACTTTAATGTGATAGAGTATTCCGAGTGAGGACAAGTGTATTTCACAGAAAGACAGTCAAATGAACGAAGAAACTTCTTATTATGTACTGAAAGAAAAAGCCGTTCCTGAGGTTTTACTGAAGGTAGTTGAGGCAAAACGGCTCATAGATTCCGGGAAATGTCGTTCTGTGGCGGAGGCTACGGATATTGTAGGAATTAGCAGAAGCTCTTTTTACAAATACAAAGAAGATATTTTCCCGTTTCATGAAAATGCCAAAGGAAAAACTATCAATATGGTGATTCAGTTAGATGATGAACCGGGGCTGTTGTCTGTGGTGTTGAAAAACGTTGCGGATTTTGCAGCAAATATTTTGACCATTCATCAAAGTATTCCGATTAACGGAATTGCATCACTGACATTGAGTGTTGAGGTTTTACCGGAGACAGGCGATGTATCTAAAATGATTTCCAATATGGAACGTGTTTCCGGAATTCATTATGTAAAAATATTATCCAGGGAGTAACGCAGATGAAAGTAGCAGTTATGGGTTACGGAACCATCGGTTCCGGTGTAGTGGAAATTTTAAATGTAAACAAAGACGTGGTGGCAAAGCGCGCCGGAGAACCTTTGGAAGTAAAGAAGGTTTTGGATCTTCGTGATTTTGCGGGAGACCCGGTGGAAAAACTGATTGTTCACGATTATATGGAAATCGTAAATGACGATGAGATTTCCCTTGTAGTGGAAACCATGGGCGGTGTGGAACCGGCGTATACATTTGTGAAGGCAATGTTGGAAGCAAAGAAGCATGTAACTACCTCCAACAAGGCATTGGTAGCAGATAAGGGTGCGGAATTGATCCGTATCGCCAGAGAAAACGGAGTAAACTTTATGTTTGAAGCATCCGTTGGTGGTGGAATCCCTATCATTCGTCCTTTGCAGTCTTGCCTCACCGGTGATGTGATTGAAGAGATTACCGGTATTGTAAACGGAACCACCAATTACATGATGACAAAGATGACTGCAGAAGGCAGTGAATATGAAGATGTGTTAAAAGAAGCACAGGCGTTGGGATATGCAGAAAAAGATCCCACTGCTGATGTGGAAGGCTATGATGCCTGCAGAAAGATTGCTATCCTTACTTCTTTGGTTTGTGGTCAGCAGGTGGATTACAATGACATCCCTACTGAGGGAATCAGCCATATTACTGCTACAGATATTAAGTATGCAAACAAGATGGGTCGAGTAATCAAGCTTTTGGCCCGCTCGGAAAAAGTGGGTGAGACCTATTCTGCAAGAGTGGCTCCTTACTTACTTCCCAAGGAGCATCCGCTTTACAATGTAAATGATGTATTCAATGCAATTTTTGTTCACGGCAATATGCTTGGAGACGGAATGTTTTACGGCTCCGGAGCAGGAAAACTTCCTACTGCCAGTGCAGTTGTGGGAGATTTGGTTGCTATGGCAAAACATGTTGATAAAAACATCTTCTTAGAATGGAAGGAAGAAAAACTGGAATTGGCCAATCCTTCTCAGCAGAACTTTAAGTTTTTTGTTCGCACCAAAGCTACGAAGGAAGAAGTGGAAAATGTATTTCATAAAGTAGAATTTGTGGATGCGGGAGTTCAGGGAGAAATCGGTTTTGTAACCTGTGAAATGACACAGAAGAAGTATGATGATAAATCAATGGAACTTTCTGATGTAATTCAGATGATTCGTTTCGCATAAATAGGAAAGCTAGATCAGGAGGAAACTATGTTAATCGTCAAGAAATTCGGCGGAAGCTCTGTTGCCAACAAAGAACGAATTTTCAATGTGGCTAATCGTGTGGCAGAAGAGTACAGAAAAGGAAATCAGGTTGTGGTTGTTCTTTCCGCAATGGGAGACACCACAGACGAGCTTTTGGAAAAAGCTTATGACATCAATCCAAATGCACCAAAGCGTGAAATGGATATGTTGTTGGCCTGCGGTGAGCAGACTTCAGTAGCATTAATGGCTATGGCACTTTCATCTATGGCAGTGCCGGCAATCTCATTAAATGCATTTCAGGTTGCAATGCATACTACATCAAAGTATTCCAATGCAAGATTTAAAAGAATTGATTCTGAAAGAATCACAAATGAATTGGAAGCTGGTAAGGTGGTAATCGTTACAGGATTCCAGGGAATTAATAAGTACGATGATCTTACTACATTGGGACGAGGCGGTTCTGATACCACAGCAGTTGCTTTAGCAGCGGCGCTTCGTGCAGATGCATGCGAGATTTATACAGACGTGGAAGGTGTTTACACCGCAGATCCCCGTGTGGTTCCTAAGGCTCGCAAGATGAAGGAAATCTCTTACGATGAAATGTTGGAATTGGCAACATTGGGAGCTAAGGTGCTTCACAACCGTTCCGTAGAATTGGCAAAGAAATATGGCGTACAGTTGGTGGTACGTTCAAGTTTAAATACAGCAGAAGGTACAACAGTAAAGGAGGTAGCATCAGTGGAAAGTATGCTCGTTAGCGGAGTTGCAGTAGATAAGGATGCAGCACGTATTGCTATTATTGGACTTAAGAATGAACCGGGAATTGCCTTTAAGGTATTTGATCTTTTGGCAAAGCACAATATTAACGTTGATGTGATTTTACAGTCCATCGGACGTGACGATACAAAGGATATTTCCTTTACCGTTGATCAGACTCAGGCAAAGGAAGCTGTTGAGCTTTTGAAAGAGAATAAGGAACGTCTTACCATTCAAAAAATTGAAGAGGAAGAAAACGTTGCTAAGCTTTCTATCGTTGGTGCTGGAATGCAGTCCAATGCCGGAGTTGCCGCTAAGATGTTTGAGGCACTTTACGGAGTTGGCGTAAACATTCGTATGATTGCTACATCTGAAATCAGAATTACTGTTTTGATTGATATTGACGATGTTCAGGTTGCTATGAAGGCAGTTCATGCTGCATTTTTGGAAGATTAATAAACGAACCGAAATATATACTGACCGAAAATGAGGTCCTCGTAATTATTTCCTCGGCACCGTCTCCGCTTTGTCTCGTCTACCGACTCGGTCGGTACTTCTGCTTCGCAGAGGTGTCCACCGGACACCCGTACCCTCGACTAGTTGAATGTCTGTAAAGTCCTGACTCCTAAAGTCGTCAGACCAACAGACATACAACGGATTCTCGGAACGCTTCGCGGATGACTCTCAGAAATAATACGAGGGCCTCATTTTCTGTCTTATGTATTATTAAAAAATTCTTTGTAAATAGAGTTGCCTACAGGATGAATCGAAGTGATCATAGAATCTCATTGTGAAACTATTGCAGCAAATCTAAATGAAGAAAGATAAGTGCTATATTTTTAATAAGAAAATTTGCAATGACAATAAAAAGCATAGTCCAGACCATCCGGGGTTTGAGATAGAATCTTTCGATTCTTAGAGAGCGGGTGCGGAGTGCATCATAGCTGTGACGAAGGATGATATATAGACAGAGAATCGCCATGTATAATACCAGAGGATGATAGATGAATGAGAGCAGAGGATGACCGTGCAAGAGCAGTAATACTGCTCTGGTTCCACCGCATCCGGGACAATATAATCCAGTAACTGCGTGAAATATACAGGGTGATCCTGCTTCTATATATTTTTTTACAAATGATAAAAACTCAATAAACATAAAAGTATTATAAGAAAAGATGAAATAAGGAACAAGAGATGAAAAATATTGTGTTAATCGGAATGCCGGCGTCCGGTAAAAGTACGGTTGGCGTAGTTTTGGCCAAGGTACTGGGAATGGATTTTTTGGATGCGGATCTGGTAATCCAAAACAGAGAAAATAAAAAACTTTCTAAGATTATAGAAGAAGTGGGAGTAGAAGGATTTTTGCAGGTGGAAGAGGAGGCTCTTTTGTCTATTTGTCCGAACCGTCCCACGGTAATCGCCACCGGGGGCAGTGCGGTATACAGCACAAAAGGAATGGAACATCTGAAAAAAGATGCGCTGGTGGTGTATCTTCAGGTGACATTGGAAGAATTGCAAAAACGACTGGAAGATATTAAAGGTCGAGGCGTGGTTGTGAAAAAAGGTCAGGGCGTGGAAGACATTTATCGCGAAAGAATGCCACTTTATGAAACCTTTGGAGAATACACCGTATCTGAAGCAGGGAAAAATGTGGAGGATATCGTGGAAGAAATTGCAACTTTTGTGGAAACCTAGTATAATTTAGTTAACTATATACATGGATGGATTGGTTTGCTACAGGGAAGTACGTTTTGGCAGACTTTTTTGTGTGCAACGAGGAGGGTGACAAATGAATATTGGAATGATTGGCGCATCCTCTTTGGGATTCGCAAGTTATGGTTCTTATATGGGAACGTCAATGGGAACTTCAAAAGTCTCAGGCGAATCACTTGATGTGGAGGGAACAAAGGGCTCAAAGGTAGAAGAAGCAGAAGGCTACGTTAAGCCTGGATTTGAGTCTTCTCCCGAAAACTGTGAGACCTGTCGTGAACGAAAGTATCAGGATGGTTCCGACGAAAATGTTTCCTTTAAATCTGCCGCACACATATCTCCCAATGCAGCCGGGGCAGCAGTCAGAGCCCATGAGGGAGAGCATGTTTCCAATGCCTACAAGAAAGCTGCGATGGAAGGGGGAAAGGTAATCCATGCCGGAGTGGCGATTCACACCGCAGTTTGTCCAGAGTGTGGAAGGACTTATGTTTCCGGAGGGGTGACCAACACCACCTTGGCATTGCCAAAGGATGAAAAAGAAAATCCATACAAGGCAAATGCCAAATCGATTTTGAATGACATCGGCGTTGGCGCAAAAGCGAACTATGCCGTTTAAGAATTGGGGAATAAGTGAATAACCGAGGGTTATATCTAGGGGAATCAGAGAACATTGGTAAGTATCCCGATGTTGGATGTTACGTCTGATATCGGGATTGGAGCCGGTGTTCTTTTTTGTTGTAAAGAGGAATGGTTACACAATTTTGATAGTTACAGAAAGGGTGAGAATATGAGATTTTTGTTGTCGGAATCTCTGGAAGTGGGGATGATACTGGCGAGAGATATTGTGAGTCCGGGGAATTCTTTTATGCTGAAAAAGGGAGTTACCTTAACGGAGGAGTACATCGGATATCTAATTGAAAAAGGATATCTTGGCGCTTACATTAACGATGAAAACTCTAAGGATATTGATGTGGAGGACCCCATCAGCCAGCAGACACTTTTAGAAGGTGTAAAGGCGGTAGAAAATACGGATATTGATGGCTTGATGGTATCGGCTCATCAGATTGTTGCCGATATTTCAAAAATGGAAAAAGTCAGTATTGATATCTTGGATTTACGTTCTTTTGATGATTATACCTATCACCATTCCGTAAATGTTGCGGTTTATGCCGTGGCAGTGGGAATGTATTTGGGGATGTCGGAAGAAGAGTTGGTTCGTATGAGCCTTGCAGGTGTTTGCCATGATCTTGGTAAACAAAAGATTCCTTTGGAAATTATCAATAAACCTGGAAAACTCACAGACGAAGAATTTGCAGAGATTAAAAATCACCCGAAGTATTCTTATGATATTCTCTATGGAAATCCCGAAATTCCACCGGATGTTCGTCAGGCGGTTATCTGCCATCACGAAAATGAAAACGGTAGCGGTTATCCCTTTGGAAAAGAAGGGCACGAGCTTACCATGATGACAAAGATTCTTCATGCGGTAGACGTATACGATGCTTTGATTAGCCGACGCCCTTACAAAATTCCTTATGCACCGGTGGAAGCCTTTGAGTACCTCTTAGGCGGTATAGATATTTTGTTTAACAGACAAGTTGTGGAAGCGATGCAAAAGGTAATTCCGGCTTATCCTTTGGGAATGGAGGTTTACCTTTCTACAGGAGAACGGGCATTGGTGGTTGGTCATTCTTCCGATCCCTTCCGCCCCGTGGTTCGTACCATTGCCGATCGAAAGTATATGGATCTTTCACTGGGACTCTACAAGAATATTTTGATTTTGTCCGGAGACGGAGCGCGAAATCAGTCCAAGGCGGTTGAAAAGTTAAACGAAGAACGTCAGGCGGTAAAAGATAGGGTTCTGGATATTATGGTTGTGGATGACTCTCCTTTGAGTTTGCAGCAGACCTCCACGGCTTTGGGGGATGATGGATATCATCTCATTGTATTGCAAAGCGGATTGGCAGCCATAAATTACATTAAGACAAAAGGTGCTCCGGATTTGATTATCATGGATATTGAAATGCCTACCTTAAACGGTTTGTCTACAGTTTCTAGCATTCGAAGCATGGGATATGGAAACTTGCCAATTATCTTTTTGACCTCTAAAAATGATCGGGAAACGGTTATGAAATGTCGTGCCGTGAATGCAAAAGATTACATTATTAAGCCGGTGCGCCCAGCGTATTTACGCGCCAGAGTTGCCATTGCCTTAGACGCCAGCTTGGAACGTTAAGGGGATGAGTACATTTTTAAAAGGGAATGTGATACAATTCCTTTGTTTGAGAATTAAGGCGAAAAGGCCTTATAGATAAAAGGAGATTTACAGTAATGGATATTGCAAAGAAAATTGCAGAAGAACTTGAAGTAAAAAAGACCCAGGTGGATGCTGCAATCAAATTGATTGATGAAGGTAATACCATACCTTTTATTGCAAGATACCGTAAAGAGGCTACCGGAGCATTAAATGATGAACAGCTTCGAAATCTTTTTGAACGTTTAACCTACCTTCGAAACTTGGAAGAGAGAAAGGCAACTATTTTAACTTCCATTCAGGAACAGGGAAAACTTACGGAAGAATTGCATAAGCAGATTTTGGATGCAGAAACTATGGTACTTTTGGAGGATTTGTATCGTCCTTATAAACCAAAGAGAAGAACCAGAGCTACCATTGCAAAGGAAAAAGGATTGGAACCTTTGGCAGAACTTATTTTTGCTCAGGAGTTTTCCGGAGATTTGACAGAAGAGGCTTCCAAATATATCAGCAAAGAAAAAGAAGTGAAAACCGCAGAAGATGCCCTTGCAGGTGCAAGGGATATTATTGCGGAGCAGATTTCCGATGTAGCAGATTATCGTACACGGATTCGTGAACTTACCGAAGAGTACGGTGTGTTGGCGACTACTGCCAAGGATGAAAAGGCTCAGAGCGTTTACGAGATGTACTATGATTTTGCGGAAGCGGTAAAGAAACTTCCCGGGCACAGAGTACTTGCCATTAACCGTGGTGAAAAAGAAAAGTTTTTGACAGTAAAATTAAACGCACCGGAGGAAGAAATCCTTCGCTACTTGGAAAAGCAGATTATTACTGCCGATAATGTAACGACTCCGGTATTAAAAGAAGTAATCGATGATGCATATCACCGTTTGATTCAGCCTTCCATTGAAAATGAAATTCGAAGTGAATTAAAGGAAAAAGCAGAGGATGCTGCCATTGTGGTCTTTGGTAAAAATTGCAAGCAGCTTTTGATGCAGCCTCCTATCGCAGACAAAGTGGTTCTTGGATGGGACCCTGCTTTCCGTACCGGATGCAAACTTTCTGTAGTGGACGGCACCGGAAAAGTGTTGGATACCGCAGTGATTTATCCTACAGAGCCTCAGAATAAAGTGAAAGAATCCAAAGCCTTTGTTGCTGCATGGATTAAAAAATACGGAATCAATTTAATCTCATTGGGTAACGGCACCGCAAGTCGTGAATCTGAGCAGATTATTGTGGAATTGTTAAAAGAAATCGATACACCGGTTCAGTACGTAATCGTAAATGAAGCAGGTGCTTCCGTTTATTCTGCAAGCAAACTTGCCACAGAAGAATTCCCCAACTTTGATGTGGGACAGCGTTCGGCAACTTCTATGGCTCGCCGTTTGCAGGATCCTTTGGCAGAACTTGTTAAGATGGACCCTAAGTCGTTGGGAGTTGGTCAGTATCAGCATGATATGAACCAAAAGAAATTGTCAGAAGCCATTGGTGGTGTGGTAGAAGGTACCGTTAACGAAGTAGGTGTGGATTTGAATACAGCTTCCGTGCCCCTTTTGTCCTATGTGTCAGGTGTTTCTGCTCCAATCGCCAAAAACCTTGTGGCCTACAGAGAAGCCAATGGTTCCTTTAAGAACCGTCGTGAACTTTTAAAAGTTCCCAAGCTTGGACCGAAAGCCTTTGAACAGTGTGCCGGATTCCTTCGTATCCGCGAGGGAGAAAATATGTTAGATAACACCGGTGTACATCCGGAAAGTTATAAGGCAGCGGAAGCATTGTTGAAAAAATATGACAATGACGTAACCAAACTTCCTGAAGTCAAAGAAGGAAACAAAGAAATTCAAACTTTGGCAGAAGAACTTGAGATTGGCGAACTTACCCTTGTGGATATTATCAAAGAATTGAAAAAGCCCGGTCGTGATCCAAGAGAAGACATGCCTGCACCTATTTTGCGAAGCGATGTTATGGATATGAAGGACTTGAAACCGGGAATGGTATTAAAGGGAACCGTTCGAAACATCGTAGACTTTGGTGCCTTTGTGGACATCGGAGTTCATGAAGATGGTTTGGTTCATATTTCTCATATGACAGATAAGTTTATCAAGCATCCTATGGAAGTGGTTTCTGTAGGTGATATTGTTGATGTAGAAGTTTTGGAAGTGGATATGGTGAAAAACCGTATTGCCCTTTCTATGAGAATTGGTGCCGGCGATGTGGCTGGAGATTCTTCTGCACCAAAGAGAGAAAGAAAACGGGAAGGAAACAGGGAGAGAAGAAGCGACAACAAGAATCGCGACAACCGTAGCCGTGGAAACAGAAAAGACGGAAACAAGAATCAAAATCGTGGAAACGGAAATCGTGGCGGAAACGGCTTTGGAACCATGGCAGATTTGTTTAAGGATATTAAATTAAACTAGTGGAAAAAGCAAACGCTATTGACATCCATATAAAATGTGATAGAATAAATTGCGTAAAATCAAATAAGGAAGTCTTCGGGGCAGGGTGAAATTCCCGACCGGCGGTGAGTTAAATGACAAGTCCGCGACCTGCGCAAGCAGCTGAACCGGTGTGATTCCGGTACCGACAGTACAGTCTGGATGAGAGAAGTATTTTCATAATTGCAACTTACTTGCGAAAAGGATGACTGGATTGCAATGGATTGATTTATGAAAAGAAGTTAGTGCCCCAAGGTATTTGCCTTGGGGCTTTTTTCGTAAGACTTCCAAAAGAAAAAGGAGGTACTTACAATGAGTACAACAGCAGCAACACAAACAATGGAAAAGCCAAAGATTGGCGCCAGACAAATCGCCGTAACGGGAATGCTTGGAGCGGTAGCGATTATTCTTCAGTTCTTTGAATTTGTAATCCCGATTATGCCCTCTTTCATTAAATTGGATTTGTCTGATTTGCCGGGACTTATGGGAGCCTTTGCTTTGGGACCCTGGTATGGAGTGGCAATTTGCTTGATCAAAAACATCTTTCATCTTGCAACATCCAGTTCCGCATTGGTAGGAGAACTTTGCAACTTCCTTTTGGGAGCAGCCTTCGTTCTTCCTGCAGGATATGTTTACAAGTTTAATAAGACCAAAAAGGGAGCTTTGATTGGAGCAGTTTTGGGAGCGCTTTGCATGGCACTTTTCAGCTTCCCTTCCAATTATTTTGTAACTTATCCTATGTACATTAATTTGTATGGAATGAGCGAGGAAGCAATCCTTGGTATGTATCAGGCAATTCTTCCTTCTATGAAGACACTTTCTCAGTGTCTGTTGGTGTTCAATCTTCCTTTCACTTTTGTAAAGGGAATGATTTCCGTTGCAATTACACTTTTGATTTATAAGCCTCTTTCTCCGATTCTTCACGGAAAAGGCTAATACCATTTACTTAAAACTTTTTATAATACCCATATTCTTTTGCGCCATCGCTTTTTGCGGTGGCGTTTTGTTTTGCCCCTTGATGTGGTATAATCGGAATGAAATTATGCAACGAGGTAAAAGGACATGAAGTTTGAGATAAAAATTACAGACAAGGATATGTTTCGTTTTAATCTTTATCACACCTATCACACCTTCAACGGTATTATTTCAGTGGTGGTAGGGATTTTTGTTTTTGCGGTTTGCTATTTTGTAAGAGACCGTTTACAGCCTACGGATGTGATTCTATACATTGTGCTTGGCTTGGCACTTCTTTTGTATTCACCTGTTACACTTTTTATGAGATCCAAAGCACAGGTTGCGGCTTCGGAGGTATTACAAAATGCGTTGTTTTATGAATTCAACGATGAGGGGATTTTGGTGTCTACCAAAGTGACACAGGAAGAAGGTGCTTCCAACAGTGCACTTTTACCTTGGAAGGATGTTTACAAGATTGTTGAGACAAAGGCACAGCTTTTGGTTTACAGCAGTAGGGTGAATGCCTACGTAATTCCTTTGGAACAGTTGGGACCGGATTTGAAAGAGTTAAAAAACTATATAAAAGAAAGAACGGATGATTTCCGATTGAGTTTTAAATCATGATAATAGAAACAACTTCTGAAAAAGAAACCTTTGAACTTGGAAAACGCTTGGGCCAACAAGCTACTCCCGGAGATGTTTACACTCTGGAAGGAGATTTGGGTGTTGGAAAAACGATTTTCACCAAGGGATTTGCGGAAGGCCTTGAAATCAAAGAGGCGATTTCTTCCCCTACCTTTACTATTGTTCAGGTATATGAAGATGGCAGATTGCCTTTTTACCACTTTGACGTGTACCGCATCGGTGATGTGGAAGAGATGGACGAAATAGGATTTGAAGACTATGTTTACGGACAGGGGGTATCCATGATTGAGTGGGCCAATTTGATTGAGGAAATTTTGCCTGAGAACCGTAGAAACATTTTAATAGAAAAAGATTTGGAAAAAGGATTTGATTATCGAAAGATAACCATAGATGATGAAGTATGAAAATTTTAGGAATTGATTCTTCCGGATTGGTGGCTTCCGTTGCCATTGTGGAGGATGATGAACTGCTGGGTGAATACACCTTAAATTACAAAAAAACACATTCCCAGACTTTGCTTCCTATGTTGGATGAGTTGAAGCAGATGTTGGATTTGGATATGGATACCATTGATGCTATTGCTGTTGCGGCAGGACCGGGCTCATTTACCGGACTTCGTATAGGCTCCGCTACCGCAAAAGGATTGGGACTGGCTTTGGACAAACCTTTGGTGGCAGTCCCTACAGTGGATGGCTTGGCTTACAACCTTTGGGGTGCAAAGACCAACATTTGTCCCATTATGGATGCCAGAAGAAACCAGACCTATACGGGGCTTTATGCATTTGATGAAACGGGCGACTTTCGTATCTTGGTGAAGCAGTGCGCAGTGGACATTCATGAAATTATTCAAAAGATTAATGAGACCGATACACCGGTGACGTTTTTGGGTGACGGTGTTCCTGTATTTCAAAAGGTAATCGAGGAAGAGGTAAAGGTGCCTTATTTCTTCGCACCGGCAGGATTAAACAGACAGCGTGCTTCTGCCTTGGCGCTTTTGGCAAAGGACTATTTGGAAGAGGGACGTACCGTATCCGCAGCCGACTTCAGACCGGATTATTTGCGGTTGTCCCAGGCGGAAAGAGAGCGGATGGAAGCACAAAAGAAAGAAGAATTGCAAAAGGGTGAGTTTTCATGATACGCATTGGAACCAAAAAAGATGCCCTGGCCTTAGCTTCTATTTCAAAAGACAGCCTTCACCCGGCTTGGAAAGAAGCAGATTTTTTGGCAGCGATGGAAAATGCCCAGGCGAGAGTTTTTGTTTTTGGGGATGAGCCTCAAGGATACGGAGTTTTTTATTTCGCAGCAGATGAGGGTGAGATCCCGTCCATTGCGGTAAAAAAGGAATTCCGCAAACAAGGAGCCGGGAAAGAACTGTTAGAAGCCATGGTTTCCTTTTCAAAGGAAGCTGGGGTGAAGCGGATTTTTTTGGAAGTTCGGGGGTCCAACGAAACAGCGATTTCTTTTTATAAAGGAAACGGATTTTCAGAAGTTGGGAAAAGACCGAAGTTTTATGACAACCCTACCGAGGATGGGTTGATACTGGAAAAGACCTTTTAAGGAAAGGATATATACGAATGTTAGATGTTTGCTTGTTGGGAACAGGCGGGATGATGCCGTTGCCTCATCGGTGGCTGACGGCTCTTTATACAAGATACAACGGCAGCAATTTATTGATTGATTGCGGAGAGGGAACGCAAATCGCCATGAAAGAAGCGGGTTTGAGTCCCAGACATATTGATGTGATTTGCTTTACCCATTTTCACGGAGACCACATTGCCGGCCTTCCCGGACTTTTACTGGGGATGGGGAATGCGGACCGAAGCGAACCACTGCTTTTGATTGGACCAAAGGGGTTGGAAAAGGTGGTGAATTCCCTTCGCATTATTGCTCCGGAGCTTCCATTTGAACTACAGTTTCGTGAAATTCAGGGACCAAAGGAAAGCTTCGAAATCAACGGCTATACCATTACCGCTTTTAAGGTAAACCACAATGTACTTTGCTACGGCTATACCATTGATATTAAACGTGCCGGAAAGTTTGACGCCGAAGCGGCAAAGGAGAAAAACATTCCTATTAAGGCGTGGAATTTGCTGCAAAAGGGAAATGTGGTGGAAATGGATGGCTACACTTACACACCGGATATGGTGATGGGACCGGAACGAAAAGGAATCAAAGTTACTTATACCACAGATACCAGACCTACAAAAAGTATTGTGGAAAATGCCTTCGCGTCGGATTTGTTTATTTGCGAAGGGATGTATGGAGAAAAGGAAAAACAGCAAAATGCTTTGAAGAATAAACATATGACCTTCTATGAAGCGGCGCAGTTGGCAAAGGATGCCGAGGTGAAAGAAATGTGGCTGACTCATTTTTCGCCGTCGTTGGTAAATGGAAAGCAGTATATGAAAGAAGTTCGAAGTATTTTTAAAAATGCTCATTTGGGCAAAGATGGGAAAATGGTAGAAATAGATTTTGTTGAGGAGTAGGGGTATGAAAAACAATACATTAAGAATTGTTATTTTAGTCATTGCATTGGGATGCCTTATTTTGGGGTATTATTATTATCTTTCCCACAGAGGAACTACCACAGATAAAAATGAGGCGACGACTCAGACTACAGAAATGCAAAAGGTGTTGGAAAAGGATTTTACCAAAGAATATCCTGAGACACCTAGATCTGTTATTAAATGGTACAACCGCATTATTGCCTTATATTATAATGAGGACACTACAGACAGTGACGTGGAAGCTCTTTGTGACCAGGCCATGATGTTAATGGACGCAGACCTTTTGCAGGTGAATCCAAGAGATACTTATATTACAAATGTAAAAGCGGATATTGCGGATTATGCACAACACGAACGAAAGATTATGACGATGGAAGTTTGCTCTACTGCAGATGTGGAGTATAAGACTATAGATAATCGGGATTATGCATATGTTTTGGTTTATTATTTCCTAAAAGAGGGAAGCAATTTCCAAAAGACATACCAAAAGTATGCGCTACGAAAAGACGATGGCGGAAAATGGAAGATTATAGCCATGGAACTTACAGATGCCAATGGGGATCCTGTAAGTAATACGAATTAGATTAGAGGTTGAAAACTATGAGTGAGGTGAAAATCCTAGGAATTGAGAGTTCCTGTGATGAAACCGCAGCAGCAGTTGTTGTGAACGGAAGAGATGTGAGAAGTAATATTATTTCCACACAGATTCCCTTACATACATTATACGGAGGTGTTGTCCCTGAGATTGCATCCCGTAAACATATTGAACGCATTAATCAGGTGATTGCAGAAGCTTTGAAAGAAGCGAACATGACCTTGGATGATATGGATGCAATAGCAGTCACATACGGTCCGGGACTTGTGGGTCCTTTGCTTGTGGGAGTGGCGGAAGCAAAAGCCATTGCCTTTGCAAAGAACAAACCCTTAGTGGGCGTGCATCATATTGAAGGCCATATCAGTGCCAATTACATTGAAAACCCTGATTTGAAACCGCCGTTTTTGTGTTTGGTGGTTTCTGGAGGCCATACTCATTTGGTACGGGTTTTGGATTATGGTAAGTATGAGATTTTAGGACGCACGGTGGATGACGCTGCCGGAGAAGCATTTGATAAAGTGGCCCGTGCCATCGGATTGGGATATCCGGGGGGACCAAAGGTAGAAAAGGCGGCTTTAGAAGGAGATGCCAATGCAATTAAATTCCCTAGAGCTAAAGTAAATGGCAGTGAGTACGATTTTAGTTTCAGTGGCTTGAAGTCCGCTGTATTGAATTATATCAATGGTGCAAAGATGAAGGGAGAAGATGTAAACTCTGCAGATTTGGCAGCTTCTTTCCAAAAGGCAGTAGTGGATGTATTGACAGACCATGCTCTGCACGCCATTGACGAATACGGGGCAACTGCCTTTGCGATTGCGGGAGGCGTGGCTTCCAATTCAGCTTTACGTGAATCTGTACGCAAAGCCTGTGAGAAAAAGGGAGTGCCTTTCTATCATCCTTCGCCGATTCTTTGTACGGATAATGCCGCGATGATTGGTGCAGCAGGATATTATGAATACATAGCCGGAACCAGATCCGGATGGGATTTAAATGCTGTTCCCAATTTAAAACTAGGGGAACGTTAAGAAAACTATCATTATAATAAGAAGAAACAAAATTATGGAAAAGTATACAGCGATTGTCCTAGCCGGCGGAAGCGGCAAACGAATGGGGCTTTCTGTGAAAAAACAATATATCGAGATTTGCAATAAACCATTGCTTTATTATTCCGTCCACGCCTTTGAAAAAAGTGACGTGGATGAAATTGTCTTGGTGGTAACTCCCGGAGATGAAAACTATGTTAAGGAGGAAATCGTAGAAAAGTACGGTTTCAAAAAGGTATCTGCTATTGTGCCGGGAGGAAAAGAACGCTACAACTCCGTGTACGAGGGACTGAAGGTTACCCGGGGAGACTATGTATTAATCCATGATGGAGCAAGAGCCTTTGTGACAAAGGAGATTATTCGTCGTTCCATGGACGGGGCAAAGGAGTATGGCGCCTGCGTGGTGGGTATGCCGGTAAAGGATACCATTAAAGTGGCGGATGATGATGGCTATGTAAAAGATACGCCGGAAAGAAGTAGCCTTTGGATGGTACAGACTCCGCAGGCCTTTTTTTATCCGTTGGTAAAAGATGCCTATGAAAAGGTGCTTGAAAAAGATGCCACGGGAGTCACAGATGACGCTATGGTAGTGGAACTTGCAACGGATCAAAAGGTAAAATTAATAGAGGGAAGTTACGATAATATAAAGGTAACAACCATAGATGATTTGGATGTTGCAGAAAATATCTTAAAAAAGCAAAATCATTGTTGACACGACTTATTTAGTTGTGCTATTATTCTATTCGTGCTCGTGAGAGCCAATTGAATATGCAGGGGTATCGAAGTGGTCATAACGAGGCGGTCTTGAAAACCGTTTGTCCGCAAGGGCGCGTGGGTTCGAATCCCACCCCCTGCGCTTCTTTTTTTTTGTCCTTTTTCGGACAATATAATATGAAGATATTTGTAAGCCGGATAAGTAGTTTCTACTTGTGCTTTTGGAGAAGTACCCAAGCTGGCCGAAGGGGCTCCCCTGGAAAGGGAGTAGGTCGTTAATAGCGGCGCGAGGGTTCAAATCCCTCCTTCTCCGTTTTAGATTTTATTGGAAAATCGACATAAAAAAGTCACTTGAAAATATGTTTGGGAAAACGAAAATTTCTTGTTGACAAGAGATGGTCGAAATGCTAATATAATCTAGCTGACTGCGAGAGCGGATGGTTCCGAAAAAGCGGTCACAAAAAAATAAAAAAAGTTGTTGACAAGTAGCTGACAAAATGATAAACTATCAGAGTTGTCGCTTGAATGAGAAACAACGAAGAACCTTGATAACTGAATAGTGAAACAACCTTGAAAGATTCGAAAAAATCGGAACTTTCTTATCAAGAAAAGTTCCTGTCAATTAAGTTCGAACTTGAGAACTCAA
>JAILJP010000023.1 GCA_024694625.1 Lachnospiraceae bacterium
TTCTTCAAAGCCTTCAATGACACTGTCGGGAATGTATTCCGTCCAAATCATTAAATTGACCTCATCTTTTGAAGCAGCCTTTGTGCCGCCACATCCGGTAAGAAGTGCCATTGAACAGGTTGCCACCAGGGCAAGACTCAAAAATTTCTTCCACATTTTTTTCATCATCTTTTTTCCTCCTTATTAAACAAATAAAGGCACAGTTTCCAAAAAAGAAAACTGCGCCATTGCAACCAAATATTTTATTGTAATCTAATTCATGTAGGGCTTCTCCCAAAGGTTTAACTGCTGTCCGATACCAAGTTCCAAGGCTTTTTGATAACAATCATATCCCCAGGACAAATCCTCTAAGGGCATACCACCGATGGAACACATCACGATTTCATCCTTGGATGTTCTTCCTTTTTCTTTCCCGTTTACGATGTCACAAATATTTTTTACGGCCTCTCTTGGTATTTGGTTGGTATCTACCAAATGAACAAAATGGATTCCCATAATTACCCATTCTCTTTTATTTCCAAATTCATCCACAGGACCTCTGGCTTTAAAATTACTTAAGTATTTTTCATACATTCCGTAATTGTCCACCACCATAGTGGTATTCAAAAAATCATCGTACTTCCGATACAAAAAAGATCCCATACTAAACACGGTTGCACCTTTTTTGAACCACTCCAAATGGAATTCCTCCATGTTTTCCTTTGAAACGGACATGGCTTCGGAAACCACATCTGCATCCCGACATGCTTCTTCCAAGGAATCACACAATACAACTTCTTTTACTTGAGGATAGGTTTCTTCAATAAATTCCTTCATGGCAAGTGCCGTCTTAGAAGTCTTTGAACTTCCCCGGATTTTGATTTTTTCAATTTCCGGCAACACTTCCATATAGCACATCAAAGCACATTTATTAATGACTCCCGGTCCGATGAGGCTCAAAACTTTTGAATCCTTGTTGGCCAGATAAGTCGCTGCCATAGCAGGCATCGCTCCGGTTCGCATGGCAGAAAGTAAATTCGCCGACATAATGGCTTTCGGTGCTCCCGTATCCACATCAGATAAAGTCACCATTAAAATGGATCTGGGAAGTCCTTTTGCGCTGTTATGACTGTTGGAACCGTAGTACTTTTGCCCTGCAATATGAAATCTTCCCCCTAAGTATGCGGGCATTGCCATAAATCTTCGATCCGGTCCATCATCCAAAGGGAATCCTTCGATATCGGATTTTTGCGGAAAGTTCATTTGCAGTCCATGTTCATTTGCCTTTGGTCCACCCAGCAAAAAATCTTTTTTTCCAAAAAGTGACAGGGTATCTCTCATGGTTTCAATACACGAGGCTGCATCCAGCACTCCGGCCTTTAGCATATCTTCTTCATTTAAGTATAAAAAATTTATTTCAGGATACATGTTTTTTCTCCACTACTCTTTTAGTTTTGTCCACATTTCGTCGTAGATTGCCAGACTGTCGGAATCCAGATACTTTACAAATTCTCCGCCGGAAATCACATCTGCAGGAACATTTTTCGCTTCATTTGCCACGTAGTCATCCCCCATCATTTCAAGGGCTGCATCATTTGGGCAAAGATAAGGGAAGTCTTCAATGTTCATTTTCGCTGCATCCGCAGAAAGCATATAGTTAATAAAGGACATTGCATTGTCATAGTTTTTAGCACCCTTTGGAACAGACCAGTTATCCATGAATACGTATGCCCCTTCCTCGGGGTAGACTACCTCAATTGCCGGATTTTCTTCCATAGCTAACGCAGCTTCCGCAGACCATACCGCACCTACACTGCAGTCTCCGGAAATCAACGCAGACTTGGGTGAATCTGAATCATAGAGTTTCACATTATTCTTTAACTTCAAAAGTTTTTCTTCCACTTCACTTAAGGTAGCCGGATCCGTTTCATTCATGGACAAGCCCATGGAACGCTCGGTAAGTCCGATAATGGCACGGAAGTCATCTAACACTACAATAGAATCTGCCAGACTCTCATCAAACAAATCATCATAGGAGGTAATCTGTTTCTCCACCTTATCGGTATTTACAGCGATACAGCAAACACCACCTTCATAAGGAACAGAATACACATTTCCCGGATCATAGGACGGATCCAAGTAGGTGTCCGAAATATTGCTTAAATTTGTTAATGCATCTTTATCTAAGGTTTCCAATTTATCCTGAGCAATCAGATATTCCACCGCGTAATCACTGGGTAAAATCACATCGTAGGTTCCTTCCGCCTCGGATTTTAACTTTGCAAGCATATCTTCATTGGAAGAATAGGTGGATACATTTACCTTTATACCGCTTTCTTCTTCAAACGCCGCAATAGCTGACTCTGAAACATACTCCGTCCAGATAAACACATTTAATTCTCCGTTTTCTCCTTTGGATTCGGAGCTTCCACATCCGGTGAAAGAGGCTACCAACATAGCCGCCGCCAAAAAAATCGCAATCTTTTTTCTCATAAACTAGTCCTCCTGTAATCTTTTCTTTTTAAAGAAATCTCCCTGCGTCAATACCACAAAGAGAATAGTTCCAATTAAAATCAGTGTAGAAAGAGCATTCACATCCGGTGCAACACCGCTTTTTACACTTTCCATAACTTTCAAAGGATAGGTCTTGGTCTGACCGTATACAAAGTAACTGATAATCACATCATCAATGGACAGGGTAAACGCCAAAAGTGCGCCTCCCAAAATTCCAGGAGAAAGAATGGGTAATGTCACCTTAAAAAAGGTCACAATCCGATTCGCTCCCAAATCCAGACTGGCTTCTTCCACAGAATTGTCATAACCGTAAAGTCTTGCCCGGACATTGAAAATTACAAAGGGAATACAAAATGTCACATGAGCTAAAATCAAGGTCAACATTCCTCTTGGAATATTTACCTGAGCAAAAATGGTCAAAAGAGAAATTCCCAACACAATTTCCGGAATCACTACGGGAATATACAACAATCCATCAATTAATCCTTTTCCTTTAAACTTATATCGATACATTCCCACTGCAGCCAAGGTTCCCACTGCCGTTGCCAAACAGGTACTTACCACCGCGATGATCATGGTATTTCCAAAAGACTCTAAAAGAGAGGTGTTTTCCCAAAGTTTTGCATACCACTCCAGGGTAAATCCTTTCCAACTCATATAAGGTTTTGTGGTGGTGGCATTAAAGGAATTCACCACAATTACCGAAATTGGCAGGAATAAGAATATATAGACGAAGGTACAAAACACTACGCTTAGTTTTTGAATTTTTTTGCCTTTTCTCATGTTCTTCACTCCTTATACGTTTCTATACTCCAAGCGCATCCATATCGCCGCCCAGCCGCTGATAGATTTTTACAATAATAAGAGTCACCAAAATCAATACAATGGATAAGGCTGCACCCAGGGGCCAGTTGTTTCCGCTTTGGAACTGTCGCTCAATCAAATTTCCGATGACATCTGAATTTCCTCCCCCTAAAATATCCGATACGAAGAAGTATCCCAGGCAGGGAATAAATACCATCAGACTTCCGGAAAATATTCCTCCCGCCGTCAAAGGTAACACCACATTTACAAAGGTCTTTGCGGGATGAGCTCCCAAATCCGAAGATGCCTCCAGCAAAGAATCATCCAACTTTTCAATGGCGGTGTACAACGGCAAAATCATAAAGGGAATCAAACAATAGACCATACCTAAAATCGTGGTTCCGTTTTTATAAAGAAGATCCAAGGGTTCCTGAATCAAATGTACTTTCATTAAAAAGGAATTAAGCCATCCGGAGGTTCCAAGGAAGGATCTCCATCCGTAAATTCGAATCAAAGAATTGGTCCAAAAAGGAATGATTACCAACATGTACAAAATCTTTTTATACTTCCCCTTTACTCTTGCGATTACAAAGGAAAAAGGATATCCAATAAGAATGCACAACAGTGTTGTGAAGAATGCAATGAATAAGGATTGGACATAGATTTTTACATAATCCGGATTTGCCAGTCGAAGGTAATTATCTGCTGTAAATTGAAATTGAATGTTGTAAAACTCATCAATGGAGCAAAAGCTCATGACCGCAACGAAAATAAGTGGTATCGCAATCAATAACGTCATAATAACCACAACCGGACCTACCGTTACCATTGCCGGTAAGGTGTTGGAGCTAAACTCCAAGCTTTTCTTTTTACCACTCATAGGCCTCCTCCTTAAGCAAGTTTAATACTGTTTAATGCCTCAAAAATGTAATGGCTTTCGTTGTGAATCAAAACCGCATCCGACGGTTCCCAATAGGGATAACATTTGCTTCCGATTTTCGGCAGCTCCTGTCCTGCCAGACGTTCGATTTTCAGTTCATTTCCGTTGGGCAGAGATACGATACATTTCAGAACCGATCCAACATAAACGTAATCTTTTACCTGAGCAATCAGTCCAAATCCTTCCACAGGTTCGGAAGAAAATCGCATCTTTTCCGGTCGTACGGAAACACTGGCATATTCCAAAATGGAAAAATCTTCGGGACATGCTACGGAAACCACACCGTTTTCCAATGTTACATTGGCGATTCCGTCTTTGATACTGGTAACACATCCATCGTAAATATTGGTTTCACCAATAAAGGTGGCGACAAATTTTGTCTTTGGATGTTCGTAAATTTCCGTGGGCGTTGCCAACTGATCAATTACTCCGTCATGCATAACTGCAATTCGATCACTCATGGTCAATGCCTCTTCCTGATCGTGAGTAACATAGATAAATGTAATATTTAACTTCTTTTGCAGACGTTTTAATTCCAGCTGCATCTGCTTTCTCAGTTTTAAATCCAAAGCTCCCAGCGGCTCATCCAAAAGCAATACCTTTGGTCGATTAATTAAAGCTCTTGCAATGGCAACTCGCTGTTTCTGACCTCCGGACAACTGAGAGGGATAACGTTTTTCAAATCCGTTGAGCTGAACCAAATCCATCATGGCCAATACTCGCTCTTTAATTTCCTCTTTTTTTACTTTTTTGATTTTTAATCCGTATGCGATATTGTCAAAAATCGTCATATGAGGAAACAGTGCGTAAGACTGGAAAACCGTATTTACATTTCTCTCAAAAGGTTCTTTCTCCTCAACGCTGTCTCCTTCCACTTTGATGGAACCGGTGGTCGGTTCCTCAAATCCGGCAATCATTCGAAGTGTGGTGGTTTTACCGCAACCTGAGGAACCAAGCAGTGTTAAAAACTCTCCTTCCTCTACATACAAGTTCAAATCCTTCACCACATGATTGCTTCCGTATACTTTGTTTACTCCATCTAATTCAACAATCTTTCCCATGCAATCACCTCAAACCTACAATGCCTTCAAACCTCTTTCACCGGTACGGATTCGAACCACTTCCATAACGTCTTTGATGAAAATCTTTCCATCTCCAACATGATCGGTAGCACATGTTTCCCGAACCTTTTCGATAATCTTTTCCATATCGGAATCTTCAACAACTACTTCTACCTTTACCTTGGGAAGGAGGTTGATGGTGGTCTTCAATCCTTTGAACTCATTTACGCCTTCCCCTTCATCGGAAATACCTTTCTGGGTTCCGCATCCCATAACAGTGGAAAGGGTCATACCGCCGCAATTCACTTCGTCCAAAATAGTTTTGATATCCTCTAACTTCTCAGGTCTGATTACAATTTCTAACTCTTTCATCCTATCCTCCTTCTGCAAATCAAAAAGGGACTTATCCATAAATGGATAAGCCCCTTTGCTCGCTTGTATTATTGATTGCCTAAAATATACTCCAAGGTATCTATTTCTTCAATTCAACTTTTTCACCATTTTTCTACTCAATTATAAGTACTTACTCATGTTCCCTAATCATTTTGAATAACTGAACTCTCGTATTAATGTCAAGTTTACGATAAATATTCAAAATATGCTTTTTCAACGTATTGGGGGTAATAATCATTTCTTCACAAATTTCTCCATTATCCCTTCCGTCCATCAGTGCCTTCAGTATTTCTGTTTCTCTCTTTGTCAAATCATACTTTACTGAGGCCTCTGCTACAGAAATCTTTCCTTCAAAAGAATCATGTTTGCGCATACGCTGTTCTACTCGATAGGCAAGGTGATCCTTTAGCATATCCAGAATAAAAATATCATCATAATGAAAATTCTCTTTTCCTATGGTTCGGTAAAAGGTTATGGCTCCCAAAAATTTCTTATGTTTTGCCAGCACCATCTGAAGGGCATAATGCCAGTTATTGGGTTTATACACCTTCTGATAATACTCTGTTG
>JAILJP010000033.1 GCA_024694625.1 Lachnospiraceae bacterium
TTATCAGATTAAATTATTAGAGGAAGAGGTTGGTTTTGAAATATTTGTCCGCAACGGAAAAGGCGCCACTCTCACTCCTGCGGGTCAGCAGTTTGTCGCCTATCTGTCCAATATGCGCACCGATATGAAACGAGCCATTGAACAGGGGCAAAACTTCAGCACAAAATATACCGATAATATCTCCATCAGCTTGATGGTTCGTCAGGCTCTTTACTTTCTTCCGGAGGCTATACAAACTTTTGAAAGCACAAACCCCGGAGTTCAGATTACCCCCTTGTTTCAATACGAAGACGGAATGGAGCACTTTTTAAAAGAAGACTCCAATGTTATCTTTGCCCTAAAAGAACAGACAAAACAGCTGGCAGGCACTACTGTCCACCAGCTGTTTCAAAGTCATATTTATTTAATTTGTGACCGCAGTGACCCCCTCGCCTCCAAAAATATCATTTTTGATGAAGACCTCTACGGTCGTACCCTTATGGTAGGTGGTGGCTCTCCGACTCTGCTTCGCTCTGTGCAGCAAAAGCTTATCTCCTCCGGAAAAATCAACTATTTTAACAGTCCGGATCACGACTCTACTCTTGTAAACGTAGCCGCCCAAAAAGGCATCTGTCTGGCTCCCGGCTTTTTAAACGACCATAGCGGACAGTTTGCCTGGATTCCCTATGACTGCAATGACACCTTTGAATGTGTCCTTTGCACCCATAAAAATGACAGAAGACAAAGCCTGGAGCAGTTTGTAAAAACTCTCCAAAAGCTGTACAAAGATGCAGTGGCTTTTCCTTTATAATTCATTTTCAACAAGAATTTTAACTCTTGTCTTTTACCCGCAACAAAAGAGCGGCGTTTACAACTACAAATACGGAGCCAAAGTTATGCCATAATGCACCGGTAATGGGAGTCAAAATCCCCAGGACCGACAAAAGAACTGCTGATATATTTATAACCAGTGACGCAGCGATATTTACTTTAATCTTTTTCATAACCTTCTGCATCAAATCAAACAGATAAGGAAGACGTTTGATATCATCACTTACCAGTACTGCATCTGCAGATTCGATGGCAATATCCGAGCCGATACCACCCATAGCAATTCCCGCATCTGCTGATGCAAGCGCCAAAGCATCATTGACTCCGTCACCAATCATACATATGGGAGTTTCTCCGCCTTCATACTCCTTTATAATCTTCATTTTCTCCTCAGGGAGAAGGTTGAACCGAACATCTGAAATCCCGGCGGAAGCGGAAATAGACTGCGCAGCGAACTCATTATCCCCCGTTAAAAGCATGGGTTCAATTCCAACTGCTTTCAGCCTTTGAATCGTTTCACAAGCATCTTCTCTAATGGTATCTTTTAATGCAATTACTCCTGCAACCGTTTCGTCCAACGCCACATATACCACTGTGGCACCATCAGATGCTTCTTTTTTGCTGATGGATTTCAGTTTGTCTACAGAAAGGTTTTTCGCTTCCATAAAGTCTTCTTTTCCAACCAGTACTTGAACTCCTGCTATTTCCGCAGAGATTCCCTGACCTGCCAGCATTTGGAAATCTTTTACCGTCTCGGCTTTTCCGCCTTTTTCTGTATAGGCATTCCAGATTGCCTTTCCCAAAGGGTGCTCTGACTTTTGTTCTGCAAGAGCCGCAAATTTTAATATTTCTTCCTCGCTGTATTTTTCCTCCACACAAACCACTTTCGATAGCCCCGGCTTTCCATAGGTCAGTGTTCCGGTCTTGTCCAAAGCCACCCTCTTTATTTTTGACAATCTTTCAAGGGCATCTCCACTTCTGACAATCATACCGTATTTTGCTGCGTTTCCGATACCGGCCAGAACCGCTGTCGGTGTTGCCAGGATAAACGCACAGGGACAAAACACCACTAACACTGTCACCGCTCTTAGAAACTCTCCTGTCACAAGCCATGTAAGGATAGCACATAAAAGAGCAATCACCACCAGCCATGTAGCCCAACGATCCGCAGCCGTAACTACAGGAGCCTTGTTTTCCTCTGCTTCTTTTGCAAGTTTTATCATTCTCTGAAGCAAACTGTCCGAACTTCTGGAATCTACTCTCATGGTAAAAGCTCCAAACTGATTCAAAGTTCCACTGGATACCCTATCCCCTGCCTTTTTATCCACAGGAATACTCTCTCCCGTCATCACGGACTGGTCGATGGAGGTTTCTCCTTCGACAATGGTGCCATCCACCGGAACAGTTTCACCGGCAATCACACTTAGCATATCCCCGATTTGCACTTCCTCCACAGGAACTTTTACACTTTCACCATTTCGAATCACTCTCGCTGTCTGAGGTGTGATACTTATCAGTTTTTCAATCCCTTCCTTTGCCTTTCCGGAAGTATAATCTTCCAGAAGGGAGCCAATCTGCATAATCAGCGCTACCTCTCCTGCCGCAAAGAATTCTCCCGTTGCCACAGAAGCAATCAGCGCCATAGAAACCAGTAAATCCGCCTTTATATCATGTTCAAAAATCACTCCACGAAACGCACCGATTAAAATAGGCACTCCACACAAAAAAATAGCAACCCACGCTATATCAAATGTCAGTATATTTTTTGAAACTCCTGTTATGCTAAAAACAAGAGAAATAACAGATGCAATCGCACACACCATTGTTTCCTTCGGTTCATTTTCCAGCCAGTTATGTAACATCTTTTTCTCCTTGACATGTTTTTATTTTTTAAATACTATGTATTCAATACAAAACACAGTGTTCTGTTTCTTGATTGAATTTTACGAACTTTCTTTTCAAATAACAAGAATCAGAATCTTTGATTCATTCGTTACGGAACAAATAACAAAAAATGTTCGGAGGCTTTGATGGATAGACGTCAGAAAAAAACAAGAAGAGCAATATTTGCTGCTTTTACAGATTTACTAAAGGAAGAGTCCTACGCAAAAATCACGGTTCAACAAATCATAGATCGTGCGGATATCGGTCGGACCACATTTTACAGTCATTTTGAAACAAAAGACGAGCTTTTAAACGCACTTTGTACGGATATTTTTGAGCATGTATTTTCAGAAGAACTTTCAAAAGAAAAAACCCATGATTTCTCACGGGTTCATGACATCAAATCTCAGATAACGCATATTCTCTATCATCTTCAGGAACATATGGACTACCTTCCTGGCATTCTTTCCGGCGAAAGCGAAGATATTTTTATGGGTTATTTTAAAAATCACCTGCAACAACTTTTTACAAAAGTCATCTCCCTGTCCTCTGCTTCCGCACCGGAAGACTATCTCCTAAATCACATGGTTTGTGACTTTGCAGAAACCGTAAAATGGTGGACAAAAAATCAAAGCTACTCCCCGGAAGAAATCTGTGGTTTTTTCTACGAAACCATTCCTGTTTAAGCAATAAACTCCATTCGATAGATATACATCTTAGCAAGAGTATCACAAAGCTTTGCCATAAAACGGTGAATCCCCTTGATATTGGGATCATCCAGTTTGTAATAGCCCTGCATATAGCTTTTTTTCGTCTTTAGCTCTACTTTTTTCGACCAGCCCATAAGTTCTGCTTCATCTTCCACATAGAAAAGTCCGGATATATCATTCATTCCAAGACTTTTCAATGTACCCTTCATAAGCTTGTCTCTTCCAAATTTTCCTACTGCATCAAACACCAGTCTGCCGCCGGGAAATCTGTCAGCCATGGCAATAACCATTTTTCGAATCTGCTCAATGGTAAAATAGTGAAATACTCCCGCCGCATAAAAAATTGCTCCATTTGAACCGTCTATCTGATCCATCCAGGAAAAATCATTTAAATCACAAGGAATGTTTTCTTCTCGTTCTCCCACAGACACAATCTCATTTCGAGAATTTATCACATCTTTAAAATCCAGATTGTAGATGTGGCACGTACCGTTATCTGCCATTCTTCCGGTCATATTCAGTCCACAGCCAAGATTAACCACTGCAGCTTTTGGATACGCCTTTAAATAATCTTTAATTTCCCAAATCATATCCTTTTCCCGCATGGCACCTTCCAATCCACCAAACTGATACATAAGGTTGTTTTTCTTTTTTTCCATTCCGGAAAAATCGTAGTCAATGCTTTCGCAGATTTTTGCAGCATACTCGTCCTTATATAACGTCGGAAATTGTTCCGCACATAGCTTTCGTCCATACAATGGTATGATTAGCGTCTCCTGCACACTGCCTTTTTCGATATGTTTTTGTTTTGATTTCATTATTATTCTCCCCATTTTTATTTATCCTTTATTTGTCTTCAAGATGACGTTTTTATTTACCAGTTAAAAACCGCAAGCCGGTTGTTTATATTTTTTCCAAAGATTGCCATCAGCTTTCCCGGAATAGAATACTTTTTCATCTCTTCATTGTAGCTTGTCTCTGAAACAAATTTTAATCTTGGCTCCAGTTCCAAATACTCTTTTCCTGACTTAGTGCCCCAACCGAAAGTTGCATTTGTATTCTTTACTGCATCATGATGTTTACTGTTCTTTTCCAGAAACGGAGAATGCAGTTCCGCCAGAAGATATCCATGGTCAAAACTGTCACACAGCATATTAAGACAGGTTTTTACCTGATCTTTTGAAAAATACTCAAGAACGCCTTCCATAACTATGATATTCATATCACTTTTGGGGAGTTGCGTGGTCCACTCACCATCAAGGGCACTACCGTCCATCATGGTACAACGTTCTCTATCCTCATAAACCTTTCTTCTGACTGCAATCTGGTCCGGAAGGTCTACGTCAAACCATGTAAGTCGTCCATTGTCCACCTGTGAAAACTTGTCGTCAAATCCACAACCCAGATTGATACAAAGTGCATCAGGATATTCCTTTAACAGTTTTTTTAGTTCTTCCTGAAACATAATCGTTCTAGCTACTACCCCTTCATGTGACATAAACGGGTCAAATTTACTGACATCTACTTCAAGTGCCTCAATGATTTGCTTTGCTTTCTCATCTTTGATTCTGGCATTTGGTCTTGATGTCTCGCTGGCTTTTATAGCAAGCGGAATAAGTGCTGTTTCCTGAATATCTCCAAATGTTATTTCCATATTTTCCTCTCTTTCTGTTTACAGTCTCTCGATTCCCTATACAATTCTCCATCCAACAGTTTACTTTGCTAGTACGAAGTTAGTTATACCTAACATTATAGTTAGAATGTAGACTCTTGTCAAAATTCCTTTCTTCCAATTCTAAGATACACAATTACAAACCAAATCAACATGCTCTCGCTCATAAGTCCATTGGTAAATCCCAGTCGGAATGCACTCTCCGGCATCATCAAGGAAATCCCTTTTAAAACACAAAAAATAACAAGGACATTTGTAAAAGCCATCCCTCTTTTGAATATGGTATTTCCTGTAATCTGGAGATAGAACCAATATAAAAATACAGGAAGCATCAGTCCTTCGCTTACGACAATCATCCACGAAAAATTGTTAAAAAGCGCTTCACATATCAATAGTGCATCCACTGAAAACCCGTTATTTTGAAGCCATGCAAAAAGACTTAAGATGACAACGTAAATTAGATGAAGTGCTATCCACGGAGTAAGTCCAAAAGCGTTTAAATAATGATAGACTTTTTTCTTTTTTTCATCTGTGATAAATTCCTGCACTGCAAAAAGGGCGGCACCGTAGAAAATAACTCCCGGAAATGCCAATGCCATAGCCAGCGTATATCTCCACTGGGGTATCGCGGCAGTTCCTAATGTCAGCCATTTTACACTCCCTTCAAACGCCGGATTGCCATACATCATAAGCCAGTCTCCACCGCCAAAGCAAAGACATCCCAGTATTCCAAAAATAAGTGCCAAGTATTTTTTTGTTGTTTTCATAGTACCTCTCCTAAAAATATATTTATTGGCTCATTTATTACGGCTCGTCCATAATCTCATCAATGAGTTGAAGTACCGGTACAGTATATTTTTCACTGCCAAAGAGCCATTGTTCGTGCTGCATATTAAATTCCCGTATATCAGGATTTCGAAAATATTTTTTATATCGTTTTAAATATTTTTCTCCCATTTTATTCGCATAGATGAAATGTGCCGTTGTTTGCTCCACATAAATATCTTCTTTTAGCCATGTTAAAAGATCCGAATAGTATTCATTTTTGATAGACTCCGGATTAAAACTGCTAAAGCATTCCATAAACTGATCCGCTGTTTCATCATCCATTTCAAAAAAATCCTTTAACTTTTCTTTTGATTCTTCTTTTTTCTTTTCATTTTTTACAAATCCCCTTACAAGAGGTTTTACCAGTTTTGACTGAAGCCACGCACTAAACTTTCCGCTTTGGTCGAGATCCGGACTTCCAAAAATTCCATGATCTATATGAATGTTTTCTCTCTGAATGAGTTGTCCAACAAAACTGCTACCCAAAGAAGAACCTATAGCTCCATCAAGATGTCCGTCAAATTTTTCTTTTATGTAATCTTCTATCTTTTCTGTAACAGAAAGCATATCTCCAAACATTGTATCGTTTCCATCAAATCCATCATAATTGACACAAATAAGATGATACTTTTCTCCCAATGGTTGAAGCACTTTTTTAAAGTTTATTTGATAATTACACGCCGTCCCAGGCAAAAGCATCAGGGTCTTTCCTGACATATTTCCCATTTCTTCAAATTGCAACTTTCATTTCTCCTTCATTTAATACCAGTAGACTAGATTCATAATCATCTCGTTTTATTGAAACAGTGTACATATCCATGCTGCCAAAGCAGCAATTGCAGGAAAGAGAATCAAAAGTTTGAAAAGCTGACTTTTTATATTAAACCCATACTTTCTCCCCTGACTGACACTTTCAATTTCCGGAAAATAAAACTGAAAAAAGTGAAACTTCATAAGTAAAAAATAATCCAGACAAATCATGTCAAACAGTTTATATATGGTAAAAACCAGGATAAACCGCATAAAAAACTGCCAAAATGAATAGCCACTTCTTAAGCCATCCCACACAGCAACTCCTAACGATCCAACTATCATTACAATACTAAATGCCATTAGTAGCCAGCCGATTGCCCTGGCACCGTAAAACAGTTCTTTCTCTCTTGGCTTTAGCACTTCCCGAAACTCTTTTGGTGCTGAAGAAAACATCTTTGTATCCTGAATAAATGCCACTCCTGCGAGCATCATTAGTGCCACCGCTCCGCATATGACAATTGCCAGAAAAATTGTTAATATCATTTCTATCCTCCTAAATACCATTCCGAAATCTATTGATTCAAATAATCCATCATTTTTTCAGCATATTGGGCGCTATGCTCGTGCAGATATTGACCATGCCCCATATTTTCAATCTCTATTTCTTTCAGTTGTGGAAGATATTTCTTTAACAGTGCAGCACTTTTCCTTGGATATAGTTCATTTGAACCGCGCCAGAATTCCACCTGACCTGGGAATCGTTTGATTTCTTCCGGAATCTCATATCTGTAAATAAACTCACACGCATTGGTAATTGTCTTTGAAGTCACTCTTGGATAAAGCATCTCCACCACGCTGTTATTGTCCTTTCCCATGATAAAATCCATCAAGGATTTTGGAACCTTTTTCCCTCTCTGCATCCGTGCAATTCCTTCACGAAATATTTTCTCATACACCTTTGTTAGCGCTCCCATCTTTGTAAGGAATGCGGCATCCAATAGCACTTTGGAAATTCTGACATTGCCCCGTCCGACTATTTCAACCGCCATGGTGCCTCCCATCGAAAATCCGGCCAGGCAGTATAATTCTCCATCCAGATTCTCAATAATATACTTTTCGATTTCAGTGCAGTTATCGGCTAAACTGTTCAGTTCACCCAAACTGTCACTATGTCCGTCCACTTCGGCAAGAATAACATAATAATTTTTCAGATAATCCAATAGAGGCTCATAACACAGTAATGCTGTTGAGGCCATTCCATGTATAAACAATATCGATTGTTTGCTTTTATCACCATACGTCAGAAAATTCATCTTTTCTCCATTCTCTTCATTTATCTCCTGCTATAACGGAAATCACATAATTCTGCTCCTTCCGCCAGTGTTTTTGTCCTTACAAGCTTCATACCCATAATATCTGCGATTACAAAATCCAGCCTGCACATATATTTAGCTAGTTCCAGACATCCCTCATCTCGGCAGATTTTGCAGACGCCACACTCATAATAGTCGTATCCAAGATCGTATTCATCACATCCGGGAAGAACATCCACAACCCAATTGTTCTTTTTGGCTCGCTTCTTACTCTCCTTTGCCCACTGAAATCGCCCAGGGAGCTTTTTCTCATCCAAATAACTATCACTGTTTCCCATTGTTGACCTAAGTAGTTTCGACGAGCTTATGGCATGTTTTAGGATTTCATAGTTTTCCTCCGCGCCCAAACCGGATTTCCGATTCATTGCTATGAAATAAATAGCCATAATATAGGAAGATATCAGTTTATCATCGCTCATTTCACCTGCGCGAATCGTTATTTTCTTATGTTCCTTAGCAATATCCTTTATCCGCTTCCTACTAATTGACTTATTTCTGTACTCCGGTTTCATAATGTTGTGAAAGTACGCAGATAAAAAACGAACTTTAAATGTATTCTTCATATAATCACCCTCTAAGCCTATTTTTTGGAAAACTCTCCTCAGACGCTCCAACCCAGACTTTCCGACTGCAATGTGGCCATATGTCGAAACAGACTGTCTTCCTTTTCAAGAAGTTCCGCCGGGCTTCCTTCTTCAACCACTTTGCCATCATCAAGTACTACAATCTTATCTGCTGCCTCCACCGTTCGCATACGATGTGCAATAACAAGCACCGTTTTGTTTGCAAGAAGTCTGGATAAAGCAGCCTGTACCTTCGTTTCATTTTCTACATCCAAGGAAGCCGTTGCTTCATCGAGAAGCACAATCGGAGCATCCTTTAGCAACGCTCTTGCAATAGAGATTCTTTGTCTTTCTCCCCCTGAAAGCTTGGCACCATTCTCACCAATAAAAGTGTGATATCCATCCGGCATCTTTGATACAAACTCATCGCAGTTTGCAGCCTTGGCCGCAGCCAAAACTTCCTCATCCGTTGCCCCGTGTTTTCCCAGACGAATATTTTCCATAACAGTATCGTCAAAGAGAACTACATCCTGAAATACCATGGAATAACCGGAAAGAAGAACCTCCGGCTCCACAAGAGCGATATTTACACCACCAACCAAAATCTCTCCTCCGGTTGCATCCCAGAGTCTTGCTGCAAGCTTTGCACAGGTACTTTTACCGGATCCGGAAGGTCCCACAAGAGCCGTGACTTCTCCTTCCTTGGCGGTAAAGCTTACACCTTTAAGTACTGATTCTTTATCATAGGCAAACTCCACATCCTGAAAAACAATATTGTAATCAGTAGGTAAAAAGGTCTCTGTTCCCTCTGCAGTCTTTGATTCCTTAATTTCCATCAAGCGATTCGCAGATACCTGTGAAATAAACATCTCTGCGATCAGTGCAAGGCTCTGATCAAACGGAGCATAAATACGGGTAATCACCAGCAGGAACATGAAATATAGCATAAAATCAATATTTCCATTTAAAATAAGATTCGCTCCGGTAAGAATCGTTGTTGCCACACCTAGACGCATGATGACACTGGCAGCATTTACAAATATCCCCGTCGAAAGTTCCCCGGAAAGAAGCGTCTTTTCATGAGCATCAATCTTTTGATTCAGCCCCAAAAGATATCTTTCTTCTTGATTTGTCGCACGTATTTCACGCATATTTTCAAGCGCTTCCTGAATGCCGTCAGAAACATTTACTGCAGCTTTCTTTGTGATTTCCGAATTCTTCTTTGCAAGTTTTCTGCTTCCAAATAGAAGTACAAAAGCCACAGGAACTCCCCACAGGCATGCCAGTGCCAGTCGCCAGTCATATAGAAAGAGCACGACTGCAATAATTGCCGTGGAAACATAGGAGCCATATAGATATCCCAAGCAATGGGACCACACATGCTCCAACCGATTCACATCTCCCATAATCGTCTCTGTAAGATCCGCCAAATCCCTTTTTTCAAAAAAACCAAGTGGAAGCTTTCGAAGTTGTTCCGCAAGGCCAAGACGCGCTTTTTTTACCTCACCGTATACCAAACCATAAGTAGCCTTATACTGCTGAATATGGGTCAAAAGAGAAAGCACGGTAAAAATAACCACCAGCAAAAGAAACCATCCGATGTCCGGAAGATTCTTCCCCTCTGTTAAAACATCCATGAACTTTACCATTAAAAAGTAAAGGATTCCCATACCACCCATAACAACAAGATTTACAATGACCGTCCAAAACATTCCCTTTTTCACATTGGAAACACCTATATCGGAAAGCGCATATTTACGCTGAAAGCTTTCTCCAAACATTATGCATTCCTCCCTTCCTCTAAAGCACCAATCTTCCACTGCGCCGCCTTTGTATAATCAGTCCACATACGCGCATACATTCCATTCTTTTCAAGAAGTTCCTTATGCGCACCTTCTTCAATCAGTTTTCCCTCGTCAAGTACAATAATTTTATCCGCATTCACAACTGTTGAAAGACGATGAGCAATCATGATAACAGTCTTATCTTTTGTAAGATTCGAAAAAGCTTTCTGAATCAGAGCCTCATTTTCCGGGTCTGCAAAAGCGGTTGCTTCGTCAAGGACCACAACAGGGGCATCTTTCAGTATGGCTCTTGCAAGAGCTATCCGCTGCTGTTCTCCACCGGAGAGATACGTCCCCTCAGTACCAAGCATTGTATGAATACCCTCCGGAAGCTTATCAACAATATCCATACACTGCGCTGCCTGAAGAGCTGCCATTACTTCTTCCGGTGTGGCATCCGGCTTTGCCACGCGTACATTTTCCAAAATGGACGCTTTAAAAAGACGGTTGTTTTGGAAAACAAATGCGATATGGTTCATAAGAACATGGGGGTCGACATCTCGAACATCCACTCCTCCTACCTGAACAATTCCGTCGGTTACATCCCAGAATCTCGGTATCAGACTTGCTGCTGTCGTCTTTCCACCACCCGAGGGACCTACAAAAGCAATCGTTTCTCCCGACTTTGCCTTAAAGCTCACATGAGAAAGGGCCTCTACCTCCGCTCCATCATATGTAAAACTTACATCCTTAAACTCCACTTCATTTCCCTTTGGAACTTTTGGATTATCCGATATTTTCAGCGTTGGTGCACTCATGACCTGATAAATTCGTCCTAATGCGGTCTGTGCCAGCATCATACCACTTGCAGCAAACATGATTCTTGCCAGCGCTGTAGAAACGATTGCTGAGAAAACAGCATAGAAAGCAAAATTTGTAATAAATCCTGCCAGATTTCCTCCTTCGATTGCAGACGGCGCAATAAGAAGTACAACCGGTACTAAAAATATAAACGCGCCTTCTGTAAATGTCAGATTGACTGCCTGCGGAACCTTACACACATCCGCCTGATAGTGTTCCGCTTTGGCACTATAGTCTTCTATAGCTTCTTTAAATGCCTTAAAAGAGTATACTGTCTGCTGAAATACCTTTACCACGGGAATACCTCTTACGTACTCAGTTCCGGCTTTACTCATATTATCCTGTGCCGCCTGATATTCTGCCATAAGTCCGGCATTTTTACCTCCCATCATTGTAAACATTGCAGCCACAGAAATAACTGCAGCAAGCAGACAGGCAGCTCCCATTCTCCAATCAAACACAAACATGAGCACCAGCATTGTGAGAAACATCGCAATCGTTCCCACGATATCTGCGAGATTATGTGCAAGCAGTGTTTCTGTATCTGAAGCGGCACCGTCAAGTCGGTTTCGAAGTAGTCCTGAAGCATTACTGTCAAAAAATCCAAGTGGTGCTTTCATCAAGTGTGACATACCCTGTTTTCTGATGTTTGATGCCGTGCGAAATGCTGCCAGATGTGTACACATAAGCGCACAGAAATATACCACGATACCACTTACCGAAAAAATAAATGCCATCCATCCATATCTTGCAATATCAGAAGCTTCGCTCCAATTTGGTGCTACATTTACCAAATCTCTTATTACAAGCCAGATGCAGATGTATGGCAACATTCCCAATATCATTGCTACCGCGGACAGAAAAAGTCCCAAAAATGTTAATCTTTTGTAGTTTCCTGCATATCCAAGCAAGATCGCCACGTCATTTTGCTTTTTTTCCATTTCAATCCTCCTTTATTAGTTGCTCCTAACTCTGCATTATAGCACATTGTGTTAGGTATAGCTAACATAAGTCAAAAAAATAACAGTCGTTATAGAAAATCATAACGACTGTCGTCACAAATAAAGAAAAATCCGGTATAGGCACCTAGTCTATTACGGCCATCTTTTTTCCAAAGGTTCTGGCCTCTTCCAGCTTTTCGTCTATTTTTAACATATGTGCATAGAAATAATCCTCACACACCATAATGTTTTTGTCCCTTAGTATTTTCTTAAGAGCAAGAACTGTCCTCCTGGACCAGTTTGAAGTAGTAAACAGAACTACTTTCGAAACCATGGATGGATTGAGCTTATTGGCATATTCTCTAAGTTCCGGTGCCATTATATTTGCATATGGTGCTCCACCAAGGAAAAGAATATCTACTTTTTCTTGAAGTTCCGGTTCATCAGCTATACTTACAGCATTGACGCCGACTCCATCACCTATGGCTTCCGCAATTCTTCTTGTATTCCCAAATTTCGTTTTAGAACAATATCTGATTGCAATTTTCATAGTATAGGGTCTCTCCTGTTTTTGTATTTTGTACAATATAATTGTATCACATATTATTCCGTGCTGTCTACATGAACTTCTGAGCTTTATTCTTCATCCGGCTGCTGTCCGTCATGAGCAAGCCACTTGCATTATTGTCAAACTTTACCCTTCTTCATTCCACACTTCCTTGGCCAGACGAAATCCCCCCCATCCCTTCGGCCATCCTACATACATAGTAGCATGAGTGATGATTGCCGCGATTTCTTCCTTTGTTACTCCATGCGCCTTCGCATTTTGAAGATGGTAAGTCAGGGAAGAATCCGTAATACCGGAAGCCATAAGGGAAACCACTGTAATAATGCATTTTGTCTTTACGTCAATAGCTTCCTCGTTCCATACTTCTCCAAAGAGCACGTCATCATTCAAGTGCGCAAACATGGGTGCAAATTCTCCAAGCTGTTCTCTGCCTGCTGTCTGTACGATTTTTTCACTCATTTCATATACCTCCCTATTTTCTGATATATTCACTATCCTGTTGTGGTATTCCATTTTCATCTGATACATAACGCTCTGCTGTCATATGAAGATCATATTTCTCTCGTAATTGGGCAATCTCTTTCATCATAGGAGATGCATGATGCCGGTCGATTGCCTCCTGATTTTCCCAACTGTCAATCAGAAGCACTGTTTCAGAGTCTTGTAGCGGGATAAAATACTCATATTTTAAGTTTCCTTCTCCTGCCCGGATTCGCTGGGCAATTCCTGTACTTTCCATCTCCTCTGCGAACCTGCGGGCGTTCCCACCAACTCCTGTATAATACAAATTCATCGTAATACTCATTTCATATACCTCGCATATTTTACATTGCTTTATCAATCCGCTTTTCGATTATAGGCTTCATACATCCAGCCTGCAATCTTGTCCTTCTGGCGGTTCTTCAGATCTTTGTAGGTTTTGTTATCTTCTCAAAAGCGATATCCCCACGCTCATATTC
>JAILJP010000037.1 GCA_024694625.1 Lachnospiraceae bacterium
AGGTGCCAATATGTACGCAATTATTGCAACAGGTGGTAAGCAGTACAAAGTATCTGAAGGCGATATCATTACCATTGAAAAGCTTGGAGTAGAAGCTGGTGAGAAAGTTACCTTTGATCAGGTATTAGCTGTAAGCGATAACGGACTTAAGGTTGGTGAGCCTACTGTAGCTGGAGCTACTGTAGAAGCTTCTGTTCTTCGTGAAGGAAGAGCCAAAAAGGTTATCGTTTATAAGTATAAACCAAAGACTGGTTATCATAAGAAGAATGGACACAGACAGTCCTTCACTCAGGTTAAGATTGAAAAAATCAATGCTTAATTATGATTACAGTCACGATTTTTAAAAAAGAAAATCAATTTACGGGAATAAAGAGTGTTGGTCACGCGGACTATGCGGATTACGGTCAGGACATTGTTTGCTCGGCTGTAAGCGTATTGCTGATTAACACATTGAATTCCATCGAAGAGTTTACCTCAGACAAATTGGAGATGGTTGATGCGTCTTCCGGAAGTCTGGAGTGTTCTTTCCCTGAGGGATTAGGACACGAGGGCACACTCTTGATGAATTCCTTACTTCTCGGATTACAGGAAATTTCGAAAGAGTATGGTACGAATCACCTTACTCTAATCTTCAAGGAGGTGTAGAAACATGTTACAGATGAACCTTCAGTTGTTTGCTCATAAGAAGGGAATGGGTTCTACTAAGAACGGTAGAGATTCTGAGTCTAAGAGATTAGGCGCTAAAAGAGCAGATGGTCAGTTTATTACTGCTGGAAGCATCATTTACAGACAGCGTGGAACAAAGATCCATCCTGGTGTAAATGTTGGTATTGGTGGAGATGACACTTTATATGCTAAGACTAGCGGAGTTCTTCGTTTCGAAAGAAAAGGAAGAGACAAGAAGCAGGCTTCTGTTTATCCAGTAGAGAACTAATATGTACTTAAGACCCGACTCTTTTTAATGAGCCGGGTTTTATTTTTTAAATTTAAAGGTGAAAATTATGTTTGCAGATCGTGCAAAAATTATCATAAAATCAGGAAAAGGCGGAAACGGACATGTAAGTTTCCGCAGAGAAAAATATGTGCCCGCAGGGGGACCTGACGGCGGTGACGGAGGAAAAGGCGGAGATGTGATTTTCCAGGTAGACAAGGGAATCAACAATCTTTCTGACTATCGTCACAAGCATAAGTTTGCTGCTCAACCCGGTGAAGAGGGCGGAAAAAGAAACTGCCACGGAAAAAACGGTGCTGACTTGGTTTTGAAAGTCCCTGAAGGAACTGTTGTCAAAGAGGCACAAAGCGGCAAGGTAATTGCAGATATGTCCGGTGACAACCAAAGACAGATTGTTTTGGTTGGCGGAAGAGGCGGCCTTGGAAATCAGCATTTTGCAACTTCTACCATGCAGGCGCCTAAATATGCCCAGCCCGGCGGAGAATGCATCGAACTGGAAGTTCTATTGGAGCTTAAGGTTTTAGCTGATGTTGGATTGGTAGGATTCCCTAATGCAGGAAAATCCACACTTTTATCCAGACTTTCCAATGCAAAGCCGGAAATCGCAAGCTATCCTTTTACCACGTTACATCCAATTTTAGGTGTGGTGGATATTGGTGAAGGCAGAGGTTTTGTTATGGCGGATATCCCCGGTTTGATTGAAGGAGCTTCCGAAGGCGTTGGTTTGGGACATCAGTTTTTACGTCATATTGAACGTACAAAGGTATTGGTTCATATGGTGGACGGAGCTTCTGTTGATGGAAGAAATCCCGTAGATGATGTCATTGCAATTCAAAAAGAACTTTCCAATTATAGTGAAGTTTTAACGAAAAAACCTCAGATTATCGCAGTGAACAAGTTGGATGCCGTACCGGATCAAAAAGATGAAATCTTAAAAGAGTTAAAAGATAAGTTTGAATCAGAGGAAGTAAAGGTAATGCCTATTTCTGCTGTTACAGGAGAGGGTATTAAAGAGTTGGTTCATGAAATTGCTGACATTCTTTCAAACTTTGATGATAAGCCTATCGTTTATGAACAGGAATATGATCCTCAGGAGCATCTGTTTGAAAATGAAACCTTTACGGTAACCAAATCCGAAGAGGAAGAGGGTGTATATCTTGTGGAAGGTCCCAAGATTGAAAAAATGTTGGGATACACCAATATGGAATCTGAAAAAGGTTTCTTGTTCTTCCAGCGTTTCATGAAAGAACAGGGCATTTTGAAAGAATTGGAACAACTTGGAATCCAAGACGGAGATACCGTTCGGTTGTATAGTTTGGAATTTGAGTATTATAAGTAAGAGGTTGTTATGACAAATAAACAAAGAGCATATTTATCATCTCTGGCAAATGATTTGACACCGATTTATCAGGTGGGTAAGAATTCAATTTCTCCGGAGTTGATCAAAGGAATTGATGATGCTATTGCAAAAAGGGAATTAATAAAAATTTCTGTATTAAAGAACTGTTTTGATGATCCCAGGGAAATTGCAAATGTTTTGGCTGAAAGAACACGTTCTGAAGTGGTTCGCGTGATTGGTAAAAAGATTATTTTGTACCGTCCTGCCAAAAAACCGGTAATTGAATTGCCGAAGAAATAAGAGGAAACTATGCGAGTAGGTGTTTTAGGTGGAACCTTTGACCCCATTCATAAGGGGCATTTGGAAATGGCAAAACAGGCGCTTTTACGTCTAAATTTGGATGAAGTTTGGATTATGCCGGCAGGAAATCCGCCCCATAAATCAAATTTTGAAATTTCAGGGCGAATTCAGCGATTTGAAATGTGTGAAGTTGCATGTAAAGATGAATCTAACATAAAAGTGATTCGGTCAGAATTTTACGCTTTAAGAAGTGAGCCAAATTATACCTATTTATCTATGGAAAAGTTCCAAAAGGATTATCCTGGATATGAATTATATTTTCTTATGGGCCAGGATTCCATTGATTATTTTGATCAATGGGTGGAGCCCCAACGCATTCTAAACGCCTGTAAGATTGGTGTATTTTTGCGTTCGGAATCAGATGCGTCCACAAAAGAACGTTGCTTGCAAAAGATTGAATCTTTAAACTCTTTATTTTCCGGAGAAATTATTCCAATTTTCTATTGTCCTACAGCGATTTCCTCCACGGAGATTCGTCGTATGATTGAAAATGGGGGAACAGATGAAGAAATATCACAATATGTAACCAAAGACGTTCTTTCCTATATTCGTGAGAAAGGGCTGTACGAGGCGAATAAGTACTTCGATGTAAAAGAAATAAAAAAACATCTGGAAGAAAAATTAAAACCCTCTCGTTATATGCATACCTTAGGCGTTGCGGACACCGCCTCATCTTTGGCATTTCACTATCACTACAATGATAAGAAGGCCTATATGGCGGGGCTGCTTCATGATTGTGCAAAGTACATGTCCAATGAAGAGCTTTTAATTTATTGTGACTCTAATGGCTTGGAAATCACTGCCGGAGAGAAAAAGGCACCTCATTTGCTTCATTCTAAAGCTGGAGCTTACATGGCTAAGGAAGCATATCATATTGAAGATGATGATGTCCTGCATGCTATTTTGGTACATACCACAGGCTGTCCAAACATGAGCTTGTTGGATAAGATTATATTTGTTTCTGATTATATAGAACCAAATCGCGATAAGGCAAAACGCCTGACCGAAATTCGTCAAATGGCCTTTTTAAATTTGGATTTTGCCATCCTTATGATTTTAGAGGATACCATGGATTACATTTTGGGAAACAATCAGTATTTGGATGCAACCACAAAGGAAACCTACGAGTATTATGTAAAGGAGAAACGTTCATGAATACAAAAGAATTGGCTGCAAAAGTATTTAAAGCATTAGATGATAAAAAAGCAGAAGATGTATCTGTTATTGATATTTCCGAGATTTCTGTGATTGCGGATTATTTCATTGTAGCTTCCGCAAACAATCAAAACCATTTGATGGCGTTACAGGATGCTGCGGATGAAGTAATGTATAAAAATGGATTTCATGCAAAACAAGTGGAAGGAAATCGCAATTCTACATGGATTTTATTAGATTATGAAGATATCATTATTCATTTGTTCTCTGCAGAAGACCGTTTGTTCTACGATTTGGAACGTATTTGGAAAGACGGAAACTTCATAGAAGAAGAGGAATTGATGGCGTTGTTAACAGATGAAAAATAATGAATATAAAAACGACCCAAGTATTTGATATAAATCAAAGCTTGGGTCGTTATTTTTTAGAAGAAACGAAATACTCCAAATACTTTTCCAAGAATCTTACAATCGGGAACGATAATATCATCCATGGAAGAGTTTTCGGGATGTAAAACAATGTGGTCTGATTTTTTGTAGAAGGTCTTTACTGTGGCTGAATCATCAACCAAAGCCACAACCATGTCTCCGTCTCTGGCGGTTTCACAGCGCTGTACGATAATGGTGTCTCCGTCCAATATGCCGGCTTCAATCATACTTTCACCCTTTACGTGAAGCATAAAGGTCTCGCCCTTTGGAACGTATTCTGCAGGGATAGGGAAGTAGCTGTCGATATTTTGGATGGCTAACAGAGGCTGTCCAGCTGCAACAGAACCAACCACCGGTACAGAAACCACCTCTCTACGGGTCATATTGAAATTGTCGTCTAATATTTCAATGGTACGGGGTTTCGTAGGATCTCGGCGAATATAACCGTTTTTTTCAAGTTTCTCCAAATGAGAGAAAACCGAAGAAGTGGATTTTAAATTAACCGCTGCGCAAATCTCACGTACAGAAGGGGGAAATCCTTTGGTAAGAATCTCGTCTTTCATGAAATCAAGAATTTCTTGTTGTTTCGGTGTTATCTTTCCGTATGGCATAACAAACCTCCTTATATGTTCTGAAAAAATTATATCATAGTAAAAACATGATGGCAAACATATTTTCGGAAAATATGTTCGAAAAACTATTGACAAACAGTTGTTCGTTCGATAATATGTTCGTAGAACATTTGTTTTGATTAAAGTGAGGTGTGTGTCATGAATAGAAGAAAAACTCAAAGAAAGCAAACTCTTAGAAACAAAAAGATTTTAGCTTTACGAAAAAGATTTAAAGTATCCTTGGCGATTTGTTTCAGCGTATGTGCTTTACTTGTAGCTTTTTCTTCTTTCGCAGACGCACATAATCAAAAAGAGAAGTATTATACCAGTGTTATGGTTGAGTCAGGCGATTCCTTATGGACATTGGCGAACGAGTATCGTACAGAAGATTTTAGAGACAACAATTCTTACATAAAGGAAGTGAAAAAACTGAACCATATGACATCGGATCAGATTCATGAGGGTAGTTATTTAGTTCTTCCTTATTATGAATAGATAGGATGCATTTATACTCAGTTTCTTACATGTTTTTTCTTGTCATTATCTTCTAAAACTTATATAATTTTACTTAGTTTTAGGTAGAGTATTATGTTTCGATTTATTTATGTTATTCTAGCAAATGTCTTTCGTGGACCATATATGATTCCAAAGATGCGAAAGATGGCAAAAAATAAAACCAAATACACTTTTGAAGTGCGTTATCGTTATGTGAAGCGTTTGATTCATTACATGATGTCTTCTGGGAATATCGACACCGAAGTATATGGTACAGAAAACTTACCATCCGAGGGTGGCTATGTGATGTTTCCAAATCACCAAGGGAAATTTGACGCTTTGGCTGTGATTAACTGTCATGACAAACCATGTACCTTTGTTATGGACAAGGCCAAGTCAAAGACCTTCCTTGTAAATGAGATGTGTAACTTGATTGACGCCAAGCGTTTGGATTTAGATGATATTCGTCAAAATCTTCAAATCATCAATGAAATTACAGAAGAGGTAAAAGGAGGAAAGCGCTTCATTCTTTTTTCTGAAGGTGGATATTCCAAGAATCATAATCATGTGAAGAACTTCAAACCTGGAAGTTTTAAAAGTGCCATGCGTGCAAAGGCGCCTTTGGTTCCGGTTTGTTTGATTGATTCTTATATTCCTTTTAACAGCTTAAAACTGGGGCATTGTGTTACAAAGGTTATTTTCCTTGAACCCATGTATTACGATGAATACAAAGATATGAAGACACCGGAAGTTGCGAAAGAGGTTCGGAGACGTATTATTGCAAAGATGGCAGATTTTGGTGTAGAAGGAGAAGAATAAAGCTCGTTTTCCTTACTTTAAAATTTCTTGATTTTTCTTTAAATAACTATTGACGAAGTGTTTTATTCGTGATAAAGTATAGAAGTTGTAAAACAAGTAGAGTATCCACTCTCACCTAAGCGCTTACAGATGCGACTTAGTGTACTTACACTTTTTATTATGTGTTTTGTATTGTGGATAGTCTGCCTATCCACTTTTTTATTGGGAGGACAAAGCCATTAGTAATAACGATTTACAGATCAACGAACAAATCAGAGACAAAGAAGTTCGATTGATTGGACAGGATGGAGAACAGCTTGGAATTATGTCCGCTAAGGATGCTTATTTCAAAGCTCAGGAACAGGATTTGGATTTGGTAAAGATTTCACCAAATGCAAAGCCGCCTGTATGCAAGATTATTGATTACGGTAAATATCGTTACGAACTTGCTCGAAAAGAAAAAGAAGCTAAGAAGAAACAGAAAACCGTAGAGGTGAAAGAAATTCGTCTTTCTCCAAACATTGAATCCAATGATTTGAATACAAAGATGAATGCTGCAAAGAAATTCTTGGCAAAGGGAAATAAGGTTAAGATTACCTTGCGTTTCCGTGGTCGTGAAATGGCGCATATGTCCAGCAGTAAGCATATATTAGATGATTTTGCTGAGAGTCTTGCTGATGTATGTGTAGTGGAGAAGCCCGCAAAACAAGAGGGCAGAAGTATCAGCATGATACTGGCAGAAAAGAAATAATATTAGGAGGACATTGTTATGCCAAAGATTAAAACAAAAAGAGCTGCTGCAAAGCGTTTTAAAGCAACAGGTACAGGAAAGTTAAAAAGAGCGAAAGCTAATAAGAGTCATATCTTAACCAAGAAGACAACTAAGAGAAAGAGAAGC
>JAILJP010000058.1 GCA_024694625.1 Lachnospiraceae bacterium
GTTGATTTTATGTAAAAGTGGTGTATAATTATGCAAGAATTGATGATTAAATATTCATCGCCCAATTCCCGTATACTTGGGGTATACTCTTTAATGTACGGAAAGTATAAGGAAAGGAAGATTACGAATAAATGATTAATGTAGGTATTATCGGTGCAACGGGGTATGCCGGAGCCGAATTGGTACGAATTTTATTAAACCACAAGGATGCAAACATTAAATGGTATGGATCCAAATCTTATGTAGGTCAGAATTATGCAGATGTATATAAGAATATGTTTGAACTGGTAGAAGATGAATGTTTGGATGACAACATTGAAAAAATGGCTGAGAAAGTGGATGTGATTTTCACAGCGACCCCTCAGGGATATTTATCTACTATTTTAAATGAAGACATTCTTAAGAAAGTAAAAATAATTGATTTGTCTGCGGATTATCGAATCAAAGACGTAGATGTTTATGAAAAATGGTATGGAATCAAACATGGAAGTCCTGAATTGATTTCAAAAGCAGTTTACGGATTATGTGAAGTAAATCGGGAAGAGATTAAAAATACCAGACTTCTTGCAAACCCCGGTTGCTTTACCACCTGTTCCATTTTGACTGCCTATCCATTAATAAAAGAAGGTTATATTGACGGAAATACTTTGATTGTTGATGCAAAGAGCGGAACCAGTGGAGCTGGACGTGGTGCAAAACAGCAAAACCTTTATTGCGAAGTAAATGAAAGCATAAAAGCTTACGGAGTTACCACGCATCGTCATACTCCGGAAATCGAAGAACAGCTTTCCTATGCAGCAAATGAGGAGATTGTGATTTCCTTTACCCCTCATTTGGTACCTATGAATCGTGGGATTTTAGCTACAGAATATGCCTCTTTGAAAAAAGTTCCCATGCCTGACGGCAGTATGGATTATCCTACAGAGGAAATGATTAGCGACGTTTACAATAAGTATTATAAGGATGAAACTTTTATCCGTTTCTTGGGTGAAGGCGCAACACCGGAAACCAAGTGGGTAGAGGGTTCCAACTATGTGGATATTGGATTTAAAGTTGATCACCGAAGTCACCGTGTTGTGATGATGGGTGCCATTGACAATTTGGTAAAAGGTGCTGCCGGACAGGCGGTACAAAATATGAATTTGATGTTTGGATTGCCGGAAAATGAAGGCTTATCTTTAGTGCCTATGTTCCCTTAAATAAAAAAGCTCAGGAAAGAAAAGATGAAAAAAGATTTACAATTTAGGATTCGCCCTATGACGGAAGAAGATTACGATAAAGCCCATGATTTGTGGATGACCATTCATGGATTTGGGATACGAAGCATTGATGACTCAAAAGAAGGAGTGGGACGCTTTTTGCGGCGGAATCCAAACATTTCCGCTGTTGCGGAGGCAGAAGGGAAAATCGTTGGGACCATTTTATGCGGTCACGATGGTCGAACCGGTTCTTTTTACCATGTTTGTGTTCATGAAGATTACAGACGAAGAGGAATCGGAAAGGCCATGGCTATTTTTTGCATGAAGGCCCTGCAAAACGAAAAGGTGAATAAAGTCAGTTTGGTTGCTTTTGTGGGAAACGAACTTGGAAACAAGTTTTGGCACGAAGAAGGTTGGACCATGAGAGAAGATGTGAATACCTACGACTTTATTTTAAATGATGCAAATATTACGAGATTCAACAGTTGAGAAAAGAGGAAAAAGATGAAAGAGATTCTTGGCGGAGTTACTGCTGCAAAAGGATTTATGGCAGCCAGTTGTGAAGCAAATATAAAGTATAAAGACCGGACGGATATGGCGATGGTCTATTCCAAAACACCTTGTGTTTGTGCCGGTACCTTTACAACAAATGTGGTAAAGGCAGCCTGCGTGAAATGGGATCAAAAAGTGGTTCATTCCGGTGAAATGATGCAGGCCGTTGTAATCAATTCCGGTATCGCAAATGCAGCCACCGGTCAAAAAGGTTGGGATGCCTGTGTTGCAACTGCAAAGGCTGTGGAAAACACTTTGAAAGTACCGTATACATCTGTGGCGGTAGCTTCCACCGGTGTAATCGGAGCACAGCTTCCTGTGGAGAAACTGGTAAAGGGTGTTGAGATGATGAGCCCTGTTTTAAAGGATAGCTTGGAAGCCGGAACCGAAGCGGCCAAAGCAATTATGACAACAGATACCCTTCACAAAGAATTGGCGGTTTCCTTTACTGTTGGAAATAAGGAAGTTACCTTGGGAGGAATGTCAAAGGGAAGCGGAATGATTCATCCCAATATGTGTACCATGTTGGCTTTTTTGACTACGGATTTGGCAATTGAAAAGTCCTTACTTCAGGAAGCTGTCAGTGACGTGGTAGGGGATACTTTTAATATGATTACCGTAGATGGTGATACATCCACAAATGATACGTTGCTTCTTATGGCAAACGGGGAAGCCCAAAACCCTGTGATTACCGAAAAAAATGAAGATTACAATACGTTCAAAGAGGCTTTGTATTTTGTATGTGAAACCCTTGCCAAAAAGATGGCGGCAGACGGAGAGGGTGCCAGCAAACTTTTTGAAGCAAAGGTCGTAAACGCAAAGACAAAGGAAGATGCAAAAATCTTATCCAGAGCGATTGTTGGTTCCAACTTATCAAAGGCGGCAATCTTTGGATGTGATGCAAATTTTGGACGCTTCCTTTGCGCTATGGGATACTCCGGTTCCTTGTTTGATGAAAATGATGTAGAGATGTTCTTTAAAAGTGAAAATGGAACGATTCAGGTTTTTGACAAAGGTACACCCCTTGAATTTGATGAAGAAAAAGCCCTTAAGATTATGAAGGCAAAAAGTGTTTGCGTTTTTGTGGATATGCATGAAGGTGATGCATCCGCTACAGCTTGGGGATGTGATTTGACTCACGAATATGTAACCATTAATGCAGATTACAGAAGCTAAAGGAAAGTACCTTTTCATAAAACAAAACTTTGCTATAATTAAAAACTGGAATAAACACTAGGAGGATGAAACATGAGTGATTATAAGTTGAATACAAAGTGTGTACAGGGTGGATATACACCTGGAAACGGGGAACCTCGCCAGATTCCCATCGTTCAGTCCACAACATTTAAATACAATACTTCTGAGGATATGGGAAAATTATTTGATCTGGAAGCTAGCGGATATTTCTATACAAGACTTCAGAATCCTACCAATGATTATGTGGCTGCAAAAATTGCAGAAATGGAAGGCGGTTGTGCAGCAATGCTTACTTCTTCCGGACAGGCTGCAAACTTTTTTGCATTATTTAATATTTGTGAATGTGGTGACCATATTGTGGCATCTTCATCCATTTACGGCGGAACATTTAATTTGATTGCGGTAACCATGAAAAAGATGGGCATCGATGTTACCTTTGTAAGCCCGGATGCTTCTGAAGAAGAATTAAATGCAGCATTTTGTGAAAACACAAAGGCTATGTTTGGAGAAACCATTGCAAACCCTGCACTTACTGTTTTGGATATTGAATTGTTTGCCCGTGTTGCCCATGCTCACGGCGTACCGTTGATTGTAGACAATACCTTTCCTACACCGGTAAACTGCAGACCAATCCAATGGGGAGCTGACATCGTTACCCATTCTACTACGAAATACATGGACGGTCATGGAGCTGCCGTAGGTGGTGCCATTGTAGATTCCGGAAACTTTGATTGGATGGCACATGCAGACAAGTATCCCGGACTTTGTACTCCTGATGAGTCTTACCATGGAATTACTTATGCAGAAAAATTTGGAAAAGAAGGCGCTTTTATTACAAAGGCAACTGCTCAGCTTATGAGAGATTTGGGCTCCATCCAGTCTCCTCAGAATGCGTTCTACTTAAACCTTGGATTGGAATCTATTCATGTTCGTATGCCCCGTCATGTGGAAAACGGTCAGGCAGTAGCAGAATTCTTGGAAAAGCATCCTAAGGTAGTTTGTGTAACATATTCAGGATTAAAATCTGACAAGTATTATGATTTGGCGCAAAAGTATTTGCCAAACGGAGGATGCGGTGTTGTTTCCTTCGAGGTAGAAGGTGGAAGAGATGCAGCTCAGAAGTTTATGAAATCATTGAAATTGGCTGCAATTGAAACCCATGTGGCAGATGCAAGAACCTGCTGCTTGAATCCCGCAACATCTACTCACAGACAGATGACAGATGAACAGCTTGCTGCTGCAGGAATCCCTGCAGGATTGATTCGTATGTCTTGCGGATTGGAAGATAAAGAAGATTTGATTGCAGACTTAAGTCAGGCTTTAGATCAGATTTAAGTTTTTAGGAAAGAAGGAAAAAGATGGCTCAAAACAGTATGGAAGAAGTTATGGCAAAGGCGGAAGTGTTGATCGAAGCCTTGCCATACATTCAAAGATTTAATCGTAAAGTAATTGTTGTAAAATACGGCGGAAGTGCCATGGTGGATGAAAACCTGAAAAATCAGGTGATTCAGGATGTGACACTTTTGAAGTTGGTAGGGTTTAAACCCATTATTGTTCACGGCGGTGGAAAGGAAATTTCTCGTTGGGTGGAAAAGGCCGGCATGGAACCGGAATTTGTAAACGGACTGCGTAAAACCGATGCACCTACCATGGAAGTGGCAGAAATGGTTTTAAACCGTGTGAATAAATCCTTGGTACAAAGAGTGCAGTCCTTAGGTGTAAATGCCATTGGTATTTCCGGTAAGGACGGCGGACTGTTACAGGTGGAAAAAAAGTTGTCCAACGGACAGGACATTGGATTTGTGGGAGAGGTGAAAAATGTAAATCCCAGAATCCTTTGGGATATGTTGGAAAATGACTTTTTACCTATTGTCTGTCCTATTGGATTGGATGATGACTTTGAAACCTACAATATCAATGCGGATGATGCAGCCTGTGCCATTGCTGAGGCTATGGGGGCAGAAAAACTTGCATTTTTAACAGATATTGAAGGCGTATATAAGGATCCTAAGGATTCTTCTACATTGATTTCTGAGTTGAGTGTTTCTGAAGCGAAGAAATTGATTTCCGATGGTTATATTGGAGGCGGAATGCTACCGAAGTTAAATAACTGTATCAGTGCAATTGAAAAAGGTGTTTCTCGCGTTCATATTTTGGATGGAAGAATTGCTCATTGTCTTTTGTTGGAAATTTTTACCAACAAAGGTATCGGCACCGCCATTATCAAAGATGAGGATCAAAAGTACTATATGGAGGAAGCATAGGATGACGAAAGAAGAATATATTGATTACGGAGAACAGCATCTTTTTCATGTATATAATCGCTTCCCTGTGGTATTTCATCACGGAGAAGGAATGAACCTTTACGATACCGACGGAAAAGAGTATTTGGATTTTGCGTCAGGTATTGGTGTAATGGCCTTTGGTTATGGAAACAAAGCATACAATGAGGCATTAAAACAACAGATTGACTGTATTTTACATACCTCGAATCTTTATTATCATCCCGCCCTTTGCGAGGCAGCAGATGGGGTTGCCAGAGCCACCGGTTTGGATAAGGTATTCTTTACAAATTCCGGAGCAGAGGCAATCGAAGGTGCTATTAAAACCGCGAAAAAGTACGCTTTTTTAAGAGACGGATTTGCCGGTCATGAGATTATCGCTATGTCCCATTCCTTCCATGGAAGAACGGTGGGAGCGGTATCGGTAACAGGAAACGATCATTACAGAGAGCCTTTCTATCCCTTGATGGATGGTGTAAAATTTGCCACCTTCAATGATTTGGAAAGCGTAAAAGCTCAGATTACGGACAAGACCTGTGCAATTCTTATGGAAACCATTCAGGGAGAGGGCGGCATCTATCCTGCAGAGCCCCGGTTCTTAGAAGGTGTGCGGGCTTTGTGTGACGAACATGATATTCTTTTGATTTTGGACGAAATCCAGTGCGGCATGGGCCGAAGCGGAAAGATGTACGCTTATCAGAACTATAATGTGCGTCCGGATATTGTTACCACAGCAAAGGCATTGGGAGCCGGTGTTCCTGTTGGAGCTTTTGTGGTTACAGAAAAAGTGGCAAAGAATTCTTTGAAGCCCGGAGATCACGGAACGACCTATGGTGGAAATCCTTTGGTTTGTGCAGCTGTGGCAAAATCCATTTCTCTTATGGAAGAGATGAAACTTCCAGAACATGTTTCTGAGATGACACCTTATCTCGAAGAAAAACTAGAAGAAGTGACAAAGAAGTATTCCTTTGCAACAGCACATCGTGGCATGGGATTTATGCAAGGAATCGTTCTTACCATCCCTGTGGGAGAAGTAGTGAAAAAATCACTGGAAAAAGGTTTGGTTGTTTTATCAGCCGGAAGTGATGTGCTTCGTCTTTTGCCTCCTTTAATTGCAACAAAAGAGGATATAGACAAAGGGTTTGAAATCTTGGATTCTGTATTGGCAGAGTTTTAAATGTAACATTTTTGAAACGCCCTTGTAATAATTAGTTTTTTCATTTACAATTTGTGTTGTGAACAATCGGACTCCGGAAAAGGAGGACGTATTGAAAAAATTAATTATTACAATGGGCGTTTTATGCTGCACTTCTTTTTTGTTTTTCGGATGTAAAGACACATCCTATTTTCAGGAAAAAGAGGCAGCACTTGCAAATGAAGATGTTTCGGGTGAGGAGGAATTATCTTCCGATGTATCCGATGAAGGCAAGGAAGGTGGGGAGTCATCCCGGGAAATCTATGTTCAGGTTTGTGGGGCGGTAAAATCCCCCGGGGTCTTTTCGTTTTCTGCTACAGATCGGGTGTTTCAGGCAATTGAAGCAGCCGGAGGTCTTAGGGAAGATGCGGATCAAACCCTTTTAAATCAGGCGGAAGTATTGCAAGACGGCCAAAAGATATATGTGTACACCATGGAGGAAGCAAAGGAAATGGCTTCAGCTACATCCTCTGAGGCAAAAGAGGATGATGGACGAATCAATCTTAATACCGCAAGCAAAGAAGAACTTATGACATTAAGCGGTATTGGGGAGTCCAAGGCGACGGCAATTATTGCCTATAGGGAAGAACATGGTGGATTTTCTTCTGTAGAGGAATTAAAAAATATTTCAGGCATAAAAGATGGCGTTTATTCAAAAGTAGCCGATCTCCTATGCGTAAATTGAAAGAGGTCATTATGGCAAAAAAAGTACTGGTAGTTGATGATGAAAAATTAATCGTAAAAGGAATTCGTTTCAGTTTAGAACAAGACGGTATGGAAGTGGATACCGCTTATGATGGAGAAGAGGCATTCGAAAAGGCCTCTAACGGTTCCTTTGATATGATTCTGTTGGATGTTATGCTTCCAAAGATGGATGGCTTTGAAGTTTGCCAGCGGATTCGTGAATTTTCCAATGTTCCCATTATTATGCTAACTGCAAAAGGGGATGACATGGATAAGATTTTGGGGTTGGAATACGGAGCAGATGATTATATTACAAAGCCCTTCAATATTTTGGAAGTAAAAGCCCGTATTAAAGCAATTATGAGAAGAACCACTCCAAAGGTGGATGCAAAGACAAATAGCAATATTTTAATCAGCGGTGACGTAACCTTAGATACGGACAGCAGAAGATTAAAAATTCTAGACAAGGATTACAATCTTACTTCCAAGGAATTTGATATGATGTATTTATTTGTAACAAATCCCGGGAAGGTTTACAGCAGAGAATTATTGTTAAATCAAATCTGGGGGGAAGATTATCCTGGCGATGCACGTACCGTGGATGTGCATATCCGTAGACTTCGTGAAAAGATTGAACAAAATCCCAGTGAACCCAGATATATTCAGACTCGTTGGGGAGTAGGATATTACTATCATGAATAAAATATTTCAGAAATTCCATTCTTTAAGAAAAAGATCTTTTTTTGCCATCCTTTTTGTGGGACTTGTACCAAGTTTCATACTTACAATTTTATCTTATCAGTTTCTTCGTGACCGCTTGATATCCAGTGACGTTACCGACATGGCTACTCAGGCGGCTTTAATTTCCGATGAACTTATTTCCAGTGACTATTTTTCAAACCCTGATCAGGAAGCCATCAATCTAGAACTTTCTTCTGTGGGAAATGTGTACTCCGGTCGTGTGATGATTTTGGATAATACATTAATGGTAATTAAAGATACCTATGATATGTATGAAGGCCGTACCATGGTTTGGGAAAATGCCATCATCAGTGCGTATGGAGATACTACTTCGGATTATGATGAGGAAAACCGTACCCTTACGGTAGCGATTCCTGTCATGGTAGAAGAAGAAGTTAAGGGTATCGTTATTATTACCGAATCGGCAGAGTATATTGAAACTATATTGGAATACTATCGTTCCTTTGGTATTTTGGTCTTTATCATTATTTTGATTTTGATTGTGGCTTTGGCCATTGCTCTTTCCTATTTTACGGCACGTCCTTTGATACATGTGAAAAAAGCAATAGATAATCTGTCCAAAGGTTTTGGCGACGGTACATTGAATGTGGATGAGGTGGCGGAGACGGTGGATATTTCCGAAGCCTTTAACCGATACAATTCCCAAATGAAGCTTTTAGATGATTCCAGACAGGAATTTGTATCCAATGTGTCTCACGAATTAAAGACGCCTCTTACTTCCGTAAAGGTGTTGGCGGAGTCCATTACATCCATGGGAGATGGCGTTCCGGTGGAAATGTATCAGGAATTTATGACAGATATTGTTAGTGAAATTGACAGGGAAACTAAGATCGTAAATGACTTATTGTCTCTCGTAAAAATGGATAAGACAGATGCCACTATGGATGTTTCTCCGGTGAATATGAATGAGTTGATTGAGATTATTATGCGTCGATTGAAACCCATTGCGGAAAAGCAGCAAATAGAATTGGTGATGGAAAGTTTTCGCCCGGTTACAGTGGAAATGGATGAGGTAAAGTTCTCTTTGGCTCTTTCCAACTTAATTGAAAACGGTATTAAATATAATGAGCCGGGAGGATATGTCCATGTATCCTTAAATGCGGATCATAAGTATTGTTATATTCGTGTGGAAGATTCCGGATTGGGGATTCCGGAGGATTCTCTGGACCATATTTTTGAACGATTCTATCGTGCGGATAAGTCTCATAGCCGGGAAATCGGTGGTACCGGCCTTGGTCTTGCCATTACTCAAAATGCAATTCGCATGCATCATGGAGAGATTAAAGTAGCCAGTACCTTGGGAGAGGGAACTACTTTTGATGTGAGAGTACCTTTAAGCTATATAAAGGAGGAGGCATAAGTTATGAAAAAGAAATTATACCTTGTTTTTGTGTGTGCCTTTCTTCTTTTTAATCTGGTGGCTTGCAAAAACAAAGAAGAGACAGCCGGAAATTATTTGTATTTTATCAATAATGAGGGAACGGGATTGATTACCATTCCCTATGAATATAAAGGCGATTCCGCTTATGACAGAGTAGGAGAATTACTGGAGGCTTTGTCTGAGGACGTGGTGGATGTGGATTATCACAATCCTATTTCCGACGGGATTGAAGTGACTTCTTATGAATTAAATGATGGAGCACTTACCCTACATTTCAACGAAGAATATGAAACATTGACGGATACCAATGAAGCCTTGCTTCGCGCAGCGGTGGTAAAAACCGTGATTCAGGTGGAAGGGATTGATAATGTTAGTTTTTACATTGGCAACTATCCTTTGCTTGATTCCCATGACACTGCAGTGGGGGCTATGACTGACGATAGCTTTTTATATGACTACGGAAAGGCACAAAGCCAATCGGAGTCAAAGGTTTTAACCTTGTATTATGCAACGGAAGATGGCAACAATTTGAAAGCTTTGACCCAGACGGCTCATTACAGTGCCACCATCCCTTTGGAACAGGTGGTGTTAAATTGTTTGATGCAGACTCCGGAAAAAGAGGGAGTAATGTCAGCGATTCCGGAGGGAACAAAGGTCCTTTCCGTTGTGATCAATGAAGGTATTTGTTATGTGACTTTGGATACGGGTATTTTGAATTTGCCGGAAGGGGAATCTCGAGATGTAGCGATTTATTCTTTGGTAAATTCCCTTTGTGAATTGGATACGGTTTCTAAAGTTCAGATTATTGTAAACAGTGAATCCGATGCTTCTTTGCTGGGAAATGATATGGTAAGCGGTACATACTCCGCAAACTATGATTTGGTGGTAGAGTAGCTTTTATAAAAAATATTGGGAGGATGTTATGGCACTTTTAAAGAGGTTGCCCTATCGTCCCATGGTAATCGTGTTGGCTTTCTATATGCTGATATTTCCCTTTGTGTTTCGAAGGCAATATCAGCTGGCCGATGCGGCCTTTTCTTATTATGATGATGGGCAAACTGTTGATGTAAGGGGGATTGTTTACAAAAAAGAAGTAAAAAACAATTCCTGCAAAATCTATTTAAAAAACTTGTACATTTCCAAAACTTCCTTTCCGGGAAGGGCGATTCTGGTTGCGGAATCGGATGAATTTCCATTAGGTTCAAAATTACATATTTATGGAAGGATAGCTTCGTTTTCAATAGCGGAAAACGAGGGCTCTTTTGATGAAAAAAATTATGCTTTAGGGCAAGGGATTTTTCTTCGTGTGGAATTGCTAAAGATTTATTCTTGCGAGAGTTCAAGAGTTTCTGCTTTTTTGGAGTTTATGTATCAATTGAAAAAGTCCCTAAAGGAATTTTATGAGTTGTGTTTGCCCGGGGAGGAAAGTGGACTTTTGGCTGCTATGACATTGGGAGACAAAAACAGTTTGGATGAAGAAGTAAAGACGTTGTTTTCCCATGCGGGGCTTTCTCATATTTTAGCTATATCCGGTCTTCATATTTCTATTGTAGGTATGGGACTTTATGGATTCTTGCGAAAAAGGAAGCTGCCATTTGGCGTTTCCGGAAGTCTTTCTTTTTTGGCAGTGATACTCTATTGCTTTATTACAGGATTTGGAGTGTCTTCCCTTCGGGCTTCCATTATGTTTGGAGTGTTTATGCTAGGGCAGGTATTAGGAGAAAAATACGATATGTTGTCGTCTTTTTCTCTGGCATTGATGTTGGTGCTAAGTATTCAACCATTGTCTTTAGTGAATTGTGGCTTTGTTTTTTCCTTTGGTGCGATTTTTGGAATTATAGCCGTGGCAAATCCAATGATGAATAGTTATGAGAAAAGATGTAAAAAGCGATTTGAACACACCCTTCGTTATCGAAAAGGAATGTACTATCGAAAAAGTTTAAAAGAAAAACTGGTTACATCTATTTTATTTTCCTTGGGAGTGCAGCTTTTTACCTTACCTATGGTAGCGTGTTTTTACTATCGGGTCCCAGTGTATGTTGTGGGATTAAATGTAATTATGCTTCCAATCCTAGGTATCGTAATTGGTTGCGGTTTTTTGGGAGGCTTGATAGGCGTTTTGGGGAGCACACTTCTTTTGTCGTCTTATGTGCTAGTCACTTGTCTAGGGTGGATTTTGTCAAATATGGGACGCCTTTTCCTTTGTCTATGTCATGTTGTTTTATATTTTTATGAGCATTGTTCCGACTTAAGTTTGCAACTTCCTTTTGCCCAAGTGGTTACAGGAAAACCCTCAGTCTGGAAAATGATTATTTACTATATAGTTTTGTTTTCCTTTGTATGGGGGAGACAGGTGGTTCTTTTTTTGAAAAACAAATTGGAAAGGGAAGGTTTTTTGAATCCAAGGCGCTATGTAGGGGCTTCATTTTTGATAGGGGTGTTTTGTCTGTTTTTGCTGTCCTTTCATCTTGGACGTCCTTGCGAGATTGATATGCTTTTTGTGGGGCAGGGAGACGGCATCTTTATTTGTTCAAAAGAGGGTGTAGTCTTTTTTGTGGATGGAGGCAGTTCTTCCAAAAAAGAATTGGGAAAATATGTATTGGAACCATTTTTACTGTATCATGGTGTGAACGAAGTGGATTATTGGATGCTTTCCCATATGGACAGTGATCATATTTCAGGGTGTATGGAGTTATTGGAATCTGGATTTGGTATAAAAAATTTGGTGCTTACCAGTACCGTAAAGACGGAAGAGGATGAAACGGCCAAAAGTCACTATAAGTCTTTGGTGGAATTATGTGAAAAAAATCATACGAAGATTATTTACATAGAAGAAGGAGAAAAATTGGGAACCAAAAGTCTTAGCTTTACCTGTTTGGCACCAAAACAGCCTTCGGATTTTGAGGGAACCAATGAAAACAGTATGGTGCTAAAAATGTCTTATGGAAAGTTTGATATGATCTTTACCGGGGATATTGGAAGCGAGCAGGAAAAAAGGTTGCTAGAAACCTATGATTATGGGAAAAACAGTGCCTTTGTAGATATTGAAGTTTTAAAATCTGCCCATCACGGTTCAAAGAATTCCAACAGTACGTTGTGGTTGGAAACGCTGCAACCAAAACTTTGTGTGATCTCCGCAGGCAAGAATAATCTATATGGTCATCCTTCAAAGGAAACGCTAGAGCGAATGAAGCAGGAAGGAATTTATTATTTGTGTACCATGGACTCTGGACAAATCAAACTTCAGCCCCAAAAAGACGGTGATTTTACCCTGGATATTTTTTTGGATGAAATGGAGAAAAATTAAGAAAAACGGTTGACAATCTCTTTTTGCCCATATAAAATAACAAAGTACGTTTACATTGAACTGTCCGTGTCCAGGCTACAATGTAATCAATTATTTATATGAATTACACATTACATTGGAGGTGTAGGAATTGGCTAATATTAAATCAGCAAAGAAGAGAGTATTAGTTACAGCTACTAAGACTGAAAGAAATAAAGCAATCAAGTCTAAGGTTAAGACTTCTATTAAAAAGGTAGAAGCAGCTGTTGCTGAAGGAAACAAGGATGCAGCTTTAGAAGCACTTAAGAATGCTACTGTTGATATCGACAAGGCTACAACCAAGGGCGTTTACCACAAGAACAACGCTTCTCGTAAAGTTTCCCGTCTTGCAAAAGCCGTTAACAAAATGGCTTAATCTTTTAAGAATAAATAAAAACCTTCGGTTCCGTCAGCCGAAGGTTTTTTTGTTTGTTTTTTTATCTTTGACTATATTTCATCATAAGAAGTTCTACGCCGATTTTTTCACTCATTTTACCGGAACGGATTTCGGTAATGGTGGAAGCAGCATCATCCAATAAAGAAGTGATGTCTTCTTTTGAAAAGAATTTTAACATACCCATTTTTAAGTATTTTTGTACCACAAATGGATAAAGATTTAATTCCTTGGCTGCGGTGGCGGGATTGTATCCGTTATCCAAAAGTTCGTCCAAAGCCAAAAGATGTTTAAACTGTCGGATAATGTTGGACATAATCATCATGGGTGGAACCTTTGATACCAATAGTTCTTCGTAAAGGCGAAGGACGGTGGCACTGTCTTTGTTTCCAATGGCGTTGATCATGTCAAAGATGTGATCCTGATAGGTAGGAGAAGCAATGGCTAAAACATCTTCTTCTGTAATGGTATCCTTATCCCAGCAGTAGGAGATGATTTTTTCGATTTCATTATTCATATACTCCATGTTTCGAATATCTTTGTTGGAGTATGTAGCCTCGCTAAATGCCTGCCAGGCACCGTTTGTCATATTTTTATTGTAGCTTTTGGCACGATTTACAATCCAAATCTGAAGGTCACGCTCAGAGGGCATGTTACACTCTACCAGACCGTCCACTTTTTGGATGGCTTTAAATACGCCGGTGGTTTTCTTGACAGAACTTTCGTTGAAAATAACGTAAGAACTTTCCGGTATATTTTTAATACAGTCGGCAATGACATCATTGGGAGATGCACAGAAGCCACTGTCATATAAAACGGTAACACGTTTGTCGGATAAGAAAGGCACCGTTTGAATGGTATTTGCAACACCTTGAGGGTCGGGCTTTTCTTCTTTATATACGGTAAAGTTCATATCGTTTTCGTCAACACCTAAGGCTTTGATAAGATTTTGGGTCATTTGCTTTCGTAAATAAGCCTCCTCGCCATAGATGAGATAGACGTGTTTTAATTGTCCTGATTTGATATCTGCATTTATATTACTCATGGTCTTAATGTTATCACAAATGGTCTTGACATGCCATTACTGAAATGGGTAACATTACTGTGAGAAATTTTTTATTTAGGGGATAAATTGAAATGAAAAAAATCATGTTTTTAACCGCGGACTGGAATCCGGAAATCGCGGAAAAGGTATATAATGCTATTTATGAAGCAGCAGATCGATTGGATTTTTCTATGGATATTTTCTCCTGCTTCGGTGGCATGGTAGAAGAGGGAAATATCATTGGCGAATATGATATTTACAAGCTTCCGAATTTTAAGGATTATGACGGTGTTTTGGTTATGGCATCTCAAATTCATGCGGAAACAGCAAGAGACAGAGTCGTGGCCCTTACCCGAGATGCAAATATACCTGTGGTAAGTATCAACGTTCCTTTGGAAAATACCATTCAGGTAGGAACGGACAACTATCATTCTTTTTGCCAGATGGTGGAGCACGTCATCTGTGAACACCATGCACAAAATATTATGCTGCTGGAAGGCCCCAGAGGATATGAGGCAGACATTCGTAAGCAGGCATTTATCGATACCATCAGTCGCTACGATTTACATGATAGTGTTTCCTTCTTTAAAGGGGATTGGAGCATGAAGTCTGGAAACCGTTGTGCGGAAAAGATTCTTTTGGATAAGGAGCATCTTCCCGATGCTGTGATTTGTGCAAATGATGACATGGCCATTGGGTGCGCTGAACGGTTGGAATTGTCCGGAGTGCATATTCCGGAGGATTTGATTATTACCGGATTTGATGATAATGAAAGTTCTAGAGTGTTTTCTCCTTCCATTACGACCGTATCCAGAGATTACAATAAAATGATTTTAGATGCTATGGAAAATGTTCTTGCAGAGATTGAGAAAAAACCCCATCAAAAGGTGTTATTCTGTGATCACCAGTTGATGCTTCGTGAGTCTTGTGGTTGTAAAGAGCATTCTGACGAAGGGGTTAAAATGTTTCGCCGACGCTATACCTCTATGAATCGCCGATTGTCAGAGGTTGAGTTTGAATTAGACAAAATGACCGGAGAGTTCTTTGGCTCCAATTGCGCATATCGTCTATTTGAAAACGTAGAAAAATACTCCGGCTCCTTTGGCGTGGAGGATATTTATGTATTTGTGTATCATCAGTATTTTTCTTCTATTTTGGACGGAAAACCCACGCTGCAGCCTCAGGCATTTCATCTGGTTGATTTGATTGCCTGTCATGAGAACCGACCCTTTGTGGATGAAAAGGAACATATCTATAAAACTTTTGAGATCAATGAGTTGATTCCAAAAGACATTCATGAAACCTCTCGGGTATGGTTGTTCTATCCCATTCATTTTATGGAAGAACCCATTGGGTATGTTGCATTGAAAAACTTTGAGCCGTCGATTTGTCGACGTCAGATTCGTAGACCACTCAATATTTTTGCTATGGCTATGGACAATCTTAGACAAAAGATTCGTCTTGAAAAAATGAATAAGGCACTGGGAGAAAAGGCGGATAGGGATCCTTTGACCGGTCTGTTTAATCGCTATGGTTTTTCAGCCCATGTACTTCCGGTAAAAGAGTATGTGTTAAACAACAATAACATTTTAGAATTTTTATTCATTGATGTGGATGAGATGAAACAGATTAATGATAATTACGGACATGGTGCCGGAGATCAGTGCCTGGTTACTTTAGCAAAAACCATTATGGATATTTCTTACCGGGAACACTATAAAGAAGATAACTTCATTGCTATGCGTTTCGGTGGAGATGAGTTTATTATTGTGTGCGAAAAGAAAAAAACTTCTTTTGCAAAATTATTAAATCAGGAAGTTGGAAAGATGAACATGCTTCGGCAGTATCCTTTCGATATTAAGATTTCTGTTGGCGTTTTGAATATTTCACCTGAAGATAATTTTACAGAGGATGAGATTATTAAAATTGCGGATGACCGCATGTATGAAGAAAAACGAAAAAAGAAAAGTGAGATTGAAAACGATGAACAAAACAAATGATGAAAAACTGTTTTTAGACCTTTTAAAGGAGGGAACTTCTCCTTATCATACCATTTTGTTTACTGAGGGTGTTTTAAAAGAGAACCATTTTGAACCATTGTTTATGGAAGAAAAATGGGATTTGGAATTTGGTAAAAGCTATTTTGTGGAAGCTTACGGCACAACAGTAGTTGCATTTCGAATTCCTCAAAAAAAGGAGATGGTTCCTACGGACAAGGATGCAAATCCTACCATTCGAATTATGGCATCTCATACAGATTATCCCAACCTTCGCATTAAGTCCAATCCTGATATGAAGGAAAAAGTCTATGCAAAGATTAACACGGAAGTATATGGTGGAGCCATTCATTCTACATGGTTGGATCGACCTTTGGGTGTGTCCGGTCGTGTTTCTTTAAGAGGAGAGACTCCTTTTGTACCAAAGGAAGTATACTATGACAGCAAGCGTCCTTTGTTTATTGTTCCTTCTTTGGCTATTCATATGGACAGAGAAACAAACAAGGGAAAGGCATTTAACCCTCAGACACAGTTGATTCCCGTGGGAAGCTTAAGTGATGATAACAAGGGCTTTATGGAATTTTTGGCACAGGAATTAGAAGTTTCAAAAGAAGATATCTTGGGATTTGAACTTGGCTTATACAATGCTGAAGCTCCGGAAGTGATTGGAATGGATATGGATATTTTATCTGCATCCAAGATTGACAATCTTTCTTCTGTGGCTGCTTCTTTGGAAGCAATGATTCGAAAGGATGCACCAAAGAGTTTGGAGATTTCCGCTTTCTACGATCATGAAGAAATCGGAAGTGAAACAAAGCAGGGAGCCAAGTCTCATCTTTTGGCAGATTTATTGGTAAAGATTTATGCTTCTTTGGGATTTAGCGATGATGACCGAATCCGAGCAATTTACGGCGGTATGGCATTGTCTGTGGATGTGGCACACGGTTATCATCCAAATTACACTGACAAAGCAGATTTGACGAACCAGCCTATGCTTGGTCGTGGATTTGCGATCAAGGAAGCATCGTCTCAGTCTTATACAACAGACTCCCGGGCAATTGCGATTTTAAAGAGCATTTGCGACGAAAACAAGATTGCATATCAGACCTATGCAAATCGTTCCGATATTCCGGGAGGACGTACCTTAGGGGCGTTTGTTTCTTCACAGCTTCCCATGCTTACCGTAGATATGGGAGTGCCGATTTTATCAATGCATTCCGCAAGAGAGTGTATGGGAATCAAAGACTATACTTATATTAGAGAGGCAATGATTGCGTTTTTAAATGCGTAATTGAAAGGTAATAAAATGGCCGTTGACCAGAGTAAAATCAGAAATTTTTGTATTGTAGCACATATTGACCATGGTAAATCCACCTTGGCGGATCGCTTGATTGAGCGTACCGGTCTTTTAACAGAGCGTGAAATGCAGTCTCAGGTTTTGGATAATATGGATTTGGAACGTGAGAGAGGGATTACCATTAAATCCCAGGCGGTGCGTTTGATTTATAAGGCAAATGATGGTGAGGAGTATATCTTAAACTTGATTGATACTCCTGGCCACGTGGATTTTAATTACGAAGTATCCCGAAGCTTGGCAGCGTGTGACGGTGCCATCCTGGTTGTGGATGCAGCCCAGGGAATTGAAGCGCAGACCCTGGCCAATGTGTATTTGGCCCTTGACCATGATTTGGAAGTGCTTCCGGTAATCAATAAAATTGATTTGCCCAGTGCGGACCCTCAAAGGGTAATTGAAGAAATCGAAGATGTGATTGGTCTTCCTGCGGAAGATGCTCCTCAGATTTCAGCAAAGACAGGTTTGAATATTGATTCTGTTTTGGAACAAATCATTACAGAACTTCCTGCCCCCACAGGAGATGCATCTGCACCGTTACAGGCGTTGATTTTCGACTCTTTATACGATCCCTATGTAGGCGTTATTGTTTTCTGCCGTGTAAAAGAGGGGACCATGAAGGCCGGTGACAAGGTAAAGATGATGGCCACCGGAGCAGAGTTTGAACTTGTAGAAGTAGGGTATTTCGGTGCGGGACAGTTTATCCCCTGCGATGAGCTTTCAGCCGGAATGGTAGGCTATATGACAGCTTCCATTAAAAACGTAAGAGACACCCGTGTGGGTGATACCATTACTTCAGCTACAAATCCTTGCAAAGAGGCCCTTCCCGGATATAAAAAGGTAAATCCCATGGTGTACTGTGGTATGTATCCTGCTGATGGAGCAAAGTATCCGGATTTAAGAGATGCCTTGGAAAAACTTCAGTTAAACGATGCAGCGCTTCAGTATGAACCGGAGACTTCTGTTGCATTGGGATTTGGTTTTAGATGCGGTTTCTTGGGACTTTTGCATTTGGATGTAATTCAAGAACGTTTGGAGCGAGAGTACAACCTGGATTTGGTAACTACCGCACCGGGAGTAGTTTACCGTGTCCATAAAACAGACGGAGAAATGATTGAGTTAACCAATCCTTCCAACTTACCGGATCCTTCTGAGATTGAATACATGGAAGAGCCTATGGTAGATGCGGAAATCATGGTAACCAAGGATTATATTGGTGCCATTATGGATCTTTGTCAGGAACGCCGTGGTATTTATGTTTCCATGGAATACATGGAAGAGTCCCGTGCGTTGCTGAAGTACGTACTTCCGTTAAACGAGATTATTTATGACTTCTTTGACGCTTTAAAATCCCGATCCAGAGGATATGCATCCTTTGATTATGAGATGAAGGGATACGAGCGTAGTGAACTTGTGAAGTTGGATATTTTAATCAACCATGAAATGGTGGATGCGCTTTCCTTTATCGTATTTAAGGATACTGCCTACGAAAGAGGAAGAAAGATGTGCGAGAAATTAAAACAGGAAATTCCCCGACACTTATTTGAAATCCCCATTCAGGCAGCGGTTGGTTCCAAAATTATTGCCAGAGAAACCGTTAAGGCTATGCGTAAAGACGTACTTGCCAAATGTTATGGTGGTGACATCAGCCGAAAGAAGAAGCTTTTGGAAAAGCAAAAAGAAGGAAAGAAGAGAATGCGTCAGGTGGGAAATGTGGAGATTCCACAGGAAGCATTTATGTCTGTCTTAAAGCTGGATGAAGATTAGATTATATGGGGAGGTCAGAAATGGAATTATATGTACATATTCCGTTTTGTGTTCAAAAGTGTAAATATTGCGATTTTTTATCCGGAAATTATGATGTGAAACTACGGGAGCGTTATACCTACGCTTTGATTTCGGAGATTGAAAGCTACAAAGAAAGATTTTCGGAGGAGACCATTACTTCTATTTATATAGGAGGTGGCACGCCCACTTTTTTGGAAGTGGTATTTATGCAACGTATCTTTGATGCGATTTTTCAAAACTTTCATGTGGCAGAGGATGCGGAAATATCCATGGAATGCAATCCCGGTACCGGAAGTTTGGAAGCTTTTAAGATTTACCGCCATATGGGAGTGAATCGCCTTTCCATTGGGTTGCAATCAGCCAATGAGGATGAATTAGAACTTTTGGGACGGATTCATACCTTTGATAAATTTGAAACCACCTATCGGGAAGCGAGACTGGCAGGCTTTGATAATATTAATGTGGATATTATGACTGGCCTTCCTTTTCAAACTTGGAACAAGCTTTCCAATACCATTAAAAAAGTAACTTATTTAAAACCGGAGCATATTTCCTGCTATTCCTTAATCATCGAAGAGGGCACACCTTTTTATAATACTTACAAGGAGGATGTAGAAAGGCGGGAAAAGGATCTGGAGACGGAAGCCTTGCCGGATTTGGATACAGAATACGACCTCTATAAAAGGGCGCAGCAGTTGTTGGAAGAAAAGGGCTATCATCAGTACGAGATTTCCAATTACGCAAAAGAAGGAAAAGAATGCAGACACAATATTGGTTATTGGAAGCGTGTACCTTATCTTGGGGTTGGTCTTGGAGCAGCTTCCTTAATTGACGAAGTACGTTATACCAATGTGAGAGATATTTCTTCTTATATAGAAAAATGTGAGTCGGATGAGTCTGTCCGTGTAGAAGAAATCGAACTTTCCAAAAAAGATGCTATGTCTGAGTACATGTATTTGGGACTTCGCATGAACAAAGGTGTGGTTCGTCAGGAATTCTTTGATGTGTTCCAAATTACGGTGGAAGCCGTCTTTGGAAAAGTAATCAAAAAGAATGAAGCCCAAGGACTTTTAATGGCGGCAGAAGGTCGAATCTTCTTAACAGACAAAGGAATGGATGTGGCAAATCAGGTGATGTCGGAATTCCTGTTGGATTAAATAACGAATACTCACGAAAACTGTTGACAAAGCAGAATTAGGGTGCTAAATTATCTTTTGAAGATATTAGCACTCTTTTTTCATGAGTGCTAACAGAGGGAAGTGACAAAGGGAAAAGGTTTTTGATGGAAGAATTAGATGAAAGAAAAGTAAAAATCTTAAATGCCATTATTCAAAACTATATGGAGACTGGAGAACCGGTGGGAAGTCGTACCATCTCCAAGAGTTCCGATTTGAATTTATCTTCTGCAACCATTCGAAATGAAATGAGTGATTTAGAAGAACTTGGCTATATTGTTCAACCTCACACCTCGGCAGGACGTATTCCTTCCGATAAAGGTTATCGGTTTTATGTGGATCACTTAATTGCGGAGAAGGATGAAGAGATTTCCGATATTAAGGATTTGATGATTGAAAAAACCGAAAAGATGGAAAAGATGCTGAAGCAGGTTGTAAAGGTGTTGGCAAACAATACCCAATATGCAACTATGATTTCCGCACCGGCACTATCCGGTACCAAGGTAAAGTTTGTTCAGCTTTCTCAGGTAAATGAGAATCAAATACTTTCCGTGGTTATGATGAGTGGAAATATTGTAAAGAATAAGCTCATTGATGTGGATGAACCGTTAAACAGTGAAAATATGTTAAAACTGAACATGCTTTTAAACACCAATTTAAATGGATTGACGGTTTCCGATATTAATCTTGCATTAATATCCAGAATGAAAGCTCAGGCCGGTGAATTTGAAGGGATTATTGAGCAGGTGCTTCAAACCGTGGCAGAAACCATTGGTGACGAAGAGATGGAGATTTATACCTCCGGTGCAACCAACATCTTCAAGTATCCGGAATTGGCAGATTCACAAAAAGCCAGTGAATTCATTTCCGCCTTCGAAGAAAAAGAAGAGTTGCGGAATTTGATTTCAGATATAGAAACCGATGGAGAAAAAACAGGGACGGGCATTCAGGTGTACATTGGTGATGAATCTCCGATTCAGACCATGAAAGATTGTTCCGTTGTTACAGCTACCTATGAATTAGGGGAAGGCGTAAAAGGAACCATTGGTATTATCGGTCCGAAACGTATGGATTACAAAAACGTTATGGACAACTTAACACATTTGAAAAATCAGTTGGATCAGATGCTGAAAAAGGCAGATGAGACCTAGTATCAATAGAAAAGAAAGGTGGCGAAGTCGTGGCTGAAAAGAAAGAGAACTTCGATACAGAAGAAGTAAAGGCGGAAGAAACTAAGAAAGAGACTTCCGAAGAAATAAAGGAAGAAACAGTGGATTCCAAAGAAGAAACAAAAGAAGAAACAAAAAAAGAAACAAAAGAAGAAACTTCTGAAAAGGAAGAAACAGAAAAACCGAAAAAGAAATTTGGTAAGAAAAAAGACAAACGTGATGAGCAAATTGAAGAGTTGACCGATAAGGTAAAACGTCAGTTGGCTGAGTTTGAAAACTTTAGAACCCGTTCTGAGAAAGAAAAAGCTCAGATGTTTGATATGGGTGCAAAAACCATCGTTGAAAAGATACTCCCTGTAGTGGACAACTTCGAAAGAGGTTTGGCCGGAGTGGAAGAAGGAGATGCCTTTGGCGAAGGTATGAAGATGGTTTACAAACAGATGATGACCGCTTTGGAAGAAGCAGGCGTTACACCTATTGAAGCAGTAGGACAGGAGTTTAACCCTGAATTCCACAACGCAGTAATGCAGGTAGAATCCGAAGAATATGAATCCGGAGTTGTTGCTCAGGAATTGCAAAAAGGTTATATGTACCGCGACACCGTGGTTCGCCATTCAATGGTAGCCGTAGTGCAGTAATATATTTATATAAATGATTTATGTTGATATATATAATTCCCTCGGCAGTGTCTACGCTCTACCTCATCCCGGCGAATTTCTGTAAAGACCCGGCTTCTAAAGTCGCCGGTTCAACAGAAATACGCAGTGTATTCGGAACGCTCCGCACTGTCACTTCGGGAATCATATATATCAGCATAAATCATTAGACTTATATAAAAATAACACATCAATTAACACATTTTATGGAGGAAGAAATCATGGGTAAGATTATTGGTATCGACTTAGGAACAACCAACAGCTGTGTTGCTGTTATGGAAGGTGGTAAGCCCACCGTTATCGCAAATCAGGAAGGTTCTAGAACAACACCTTCTATCGTTGCATTTACAAAGAACGGAGAGCGTTTAATCGGTGAACCCGCAAAACGTCAGGCTGTTACTAATGCAGAAAACACAATTGCATCTATTAAGAGAGATATGGGTACATCCAACGGACGTACGATCGATGGAAAGAATTACTCTCCTCAGCAGATTTCTGCTATGATTCTTCAGAAATTAAAATCTGATGCAGAAAACTATTTAGGTGAAAGTGTATCAGAAGCAGTTATTACTGTTCCTGCATACTTCAACGATGCACAGCGTCAGGCTACAAAGGATGCCGGAAAGATTGCCGGACTTGATGTAAAGCGTATCATCAACGAGCCTACAGCAGCAGCTTTGGCTTATGGTCTTGATAATGAAAATGAGCAGAAGATTATGGTATACGATTTAGGTGGTGGTACATTCGATGTTTCTATCATTGAAATCGGTGATGGCGTTATCGAAGTATTGTCTACTTCAGGTGATAACCGCCTTGGTGGTGATGACTTTGATCAGAAGATTACTGATTGGATGTTAGCTGAATTTAAGGCAAAAGAAGGTGTTGACTTATCCGGTGATAAGATGGCTCTTCAGAGATTGAAAGAAGCAGCTGAAAAGGCTAAGAAGGAATTGTCTGCAGCTACAACTACAAACATCAACCTTCCTTTCATTACTGCAACAGCAGAAGGCCCTAAGCACTTTGATATGGATTTAACTCGTGCAAAATTTGATGAGTTAACACATGACTTAGTAGAAAGAACTGCAGTGCCTGTACAGAACGCATTAAAGGATGCTGGCTTAAATGCATCTGACCTTTCTAAGGTATTGTTAGTAGGTGGTTCTACACGTATCCCTGCAGTACAGGATAAGGTTAAGGCTTTAACAGGCCATGAACCTTCTAAGACATTGAACCCTGATGAATGTGTAGCTTTAGGTGCTTCTATCCAGGGTGGTAAGCTTGCTGGTGATGCTGGTGCAGGTGAAATCTTACTTCTTGATGTAACACCTCTTTCACTTTCTATTGAAACCATGGGTGGTGTTGCAACCAGATTAATTGAAAGAAATACAACAATTCCTACCAAGAAGTCTCAGGTATTCTCTACAGCAGAAGATAACCAGACAGCAGTAGATATCAACGTAGTTCAGGGTGAGCGTCAGTTCGCTAGAGATAACAAGTCTCTTGGACAGTTTAGATTGGACGGAATCCCTCCGGCACGTCGTGGTGTACCTCAGATTGAAGTTACCTTCGATATTGATGCCAACGGTATTGTAAATGTATCCGCTAAGGATCTTGGAACAGGAAAAGAACAGCACATTACAATTACAGCTGGTTCTAACATGTCTGATGAAGAAATCGATAAGGCTGTAAAGGAAGCTGCTGAATTCGAAGCTCAGGATAAGAAGCGTAAAGAAGCAATCGATGCAAGAAACGATGCTGATTCCTTCGTATTTCAGACACAGAAAGCTTTGGATGAAGTAGGAGCAAACTTAGATGCTGCTGACAAGTCCGCTGTAGAAGCTGATATGCAGGCAGTTAAGGATCTTTTGGATAAACATCCTCAGGCTGAGGAAATGTCAGAAGCTGACGTTGCTGAATTAAAGGCAGCTCAGGAAAAATTACAGGAATCAGCTCAGAAGGTATTTGCAAAGATGTATGAAAATGCTCAGGCAGCTCAGGGAGCAGCTGGCCCTGATATGGGAGCAGGCGCAGGCCCTGATATGAACGCAGGTGCATCTTCTGCAAATGATGATGTTGTAGATGCTGACTTCAAAGAAGTTTAAGGATTAAAAGAAAATGGCAGAACAGAAACGTGATTATTATGAGGTTCTAGGCGTCGATCGTGGTGCCGATGAATCCACAATTAAAAGTGCATATCGTAAACTGGCTAAGAAGTATCATCCGGATATGCATCCCGGAGATAAAGAGGCTGAGGCGAAGTTTAAAGAAGCTTCGGAAGCGTATGCCGTTTTATCTGATGCCGACAAGCGTCGACAGTACGATCAGTTCGGTCATGCTGCCTTTGAAGGCGGTGCCGGTGGAGCAGGCGGTTTTGATTTCTCTGGTATGGATTTTTCCGATATTTTCGGAGATATCTTTGGAGATTTCTTTGGCGGCGGTTCCAGACGTGCAAGTAACGGCCCTATGAAGGGGCAGAGCATTCATACCTCTGTTACCATCACTTTTGAAGAAGCAGCTTTCGGCTGTGAAAAAGAAATTGAACTGGTATTAAAAGATGAGTGCCCTACCTGTAAGGGAAGTGGAGCAAAACCGGGAACTTCAAAGACTACCTGTAGTCGATGCGGTGGAAAAGGTAAGATTGTTACTACAGCACAGTCTTTCTTTGGTACCGTTCAAAATGTTACTACTTGTCCTGAATGTCAGGGAAGTGGACAGATTGTAAAAGAAAAGTGTGTGGACTGTCACGGAACCGGCTATATTGCTAAGAAAAAGAGAATTTCTGTTAGCATTCCTGCAGGAATCGATCATGGCCAAAGAGTTCGTATTCGTGATAAGGGTGAGCCGGGAATTAACGGTGGCCCTAGAGGCGATTTGATGGTTGAGGTTCGTGTAAAACAGCATCCACAGTTTGTACGTCGTGATTATGACATCTATTCTGAGGCACGTATCTCATTTGCTCAGGCAGCACTTGGAGCAGAAGTTATCATTGATACTTTGGATGGACAGGTTGCCTATGAAGTAAAACCGGGAACTCAGACGGATACTAGAATCCGTTTGCGTGGAAAGGGAATTCCTTCCCTTCGAAATTCCAATATGCGTGGCGACCACTATGTGACACTTGTAGTTGAGGTTCCTACAAGGTTAAACGAAAAAGCAAAAGAAGCACTTCGTGCCTTTGATGCCGAAACCGGTAACACCTTAGAAAAGAAAACAGGAGACACTAAGGACAGCGGAAAGAAAAAAGGAAAGAAGAAATTCTTTTAGGGACGGTTCTTTTGTCTTCATCAAAAAAACACGGGACAGAGCATAATGCTCTGTCTTTTTTTTAAAAATAATGGTAGAAATCCAACGCCAAATTATAGTTTGTCGGGGTACTACGGGTGGGCTGAGATTTTACTGTTTGCCACGTGAGTATAACTGCTTTCCTCCGCACCGTCTCCGCTCGTTCCATCCCGGCGAACATCCGTAGTGCTCGCTTCTAAAGTCGCGAGCTTAACGGCTGTACGCAGTGTATTACACATTCGCTCCGCGGATGACTGTCGGAAAGCAGTTATACTCACGTAGCAAATTCAGTAATAACTTATCCAGTCCGCCCGTAGATATTTAGGAGCACGACAAACTATAATTTGTGAAGACGAAAGAACCGTCCCTATTGTATTGCAAGACGAAAGAACCGTCCCTATTGTATTGGCTTTGAAAGAAGAAAAGAGAGGGGGACTTTGTTGTAGAGTTTGTCAAATTTTGATAAAATACAACTACTGAAATTGTTGTGAAAAAAGAGGTGAAGGAGGATATGATATGACAAACAAGATGATTTTGCCGGGAAAAGACGGAAACCTTTATGTTCCTTTTGAAAAAAGAACAGGTGATACGTCTGTAGTATATTTCACCAGAGATTTGTCTGCAGAGGGATTAAAAAAGATTTATGAAAAGGTATCTGAAGGCTTAACTGGGAAGGTAGCCATTAAGCTTCATACCGGTGAGGCGGAAGGACCTAATATCATTCCCCGTCCTTGGGTGAAGGAACTCTACAATGAAAAACTTCCGGATGCTACCATAGTGGAAACCAATACCTATTATGAAGGTAGCAGATATACTACCGAGGACCATAGAAAGACCTTGGAAGTAAATGGATGGACTTTTTGTCCAGTGGATATTATGGATGAAGATGGCGTGACCACACTTCCTGTTGAAGGTGGAAAATGGTTCAATGAAATGCACGTGGGAAAGAATCTTTTAAACTATGATTCTTTATTGGCGTTGACCCATTTTAAAGGTCATACTATGGGGGGATTTGGTGGCTCCAACAAAAACCTTGGAATCGGTTGTGCAGACGGTAGAATCGGAAAACGGGATATTCATACAGCCTTAGGCGTGGATGATGCCTGGAGTGCAGTGGAAGAGGAATTAATGGAAAAGATTTCTGAATCCACAAAGGCTACCATTGATTATTTTAAAGACCATATTTCCTATATCAATGTAATGCGAAATATTTCCGTATCTTGTGACTGCGAAGGTTGCGAAGCGGAACCGGTAGTAACTCCCGATATTGGAATTGTTGCCTCCTACGATATTTTAGCAGCAGATAATGCCTGCATCGATATGATTTATGCCCTTCCCGGAGATGGTGGAAAGGCCATGATTGAACGTGTGGAGACCAGACATGGACTTCGTCAGTTGTCCTATATGAAAGAGCTTGGCATGGGAAATGACAAATACGTTTTGGTGGATTTGGACCATAACGAAAAAGAAATCACTGCCAAAGAAGCGGTAAAAGATATTGCACCGGGCTGGGAACCGGATCAGTACAATACCTTCCCTGGGCGAAACAAGATTCGTTAGGGGATGGTTCTTTTGTCTTCCTTAACCATGCATGAGGAGTATTCCTCGCCATTATTTGAAACTATTGGGGCAGAATCATCTGCCCCTTTTGCTTTGCTCCCTTTTGCTCACAGTTTTACCGTGGCTTTGCTCACGGTGGGCTGATTAAAATGCTTTTTGCATGAGGTTATCATCAAGTTTTCCTCGGCACCGTCGCCGCTTTTCTCATCCCGGTGAATGTCTGTAAAGTCCTGACTCCTAAAGTCGTCAGGCCAACAGCCATACATAGTGTATTCGGAGCCGCTCTGCGGTGTCTCTCGGAAAACCAGATGAATAACCTCATTGCAAAATTCAACTTGTATTTCAGCCCACCTGTCGGACACAAACTACATGTATTACTGTTAACAAATGCTCTTCGGGTGGCAGTTATTTTAAGGTTTTACAACGTGGAATGGCACTGATTTTCCGACGGACATCCGCGGAGCGAATGTGCAATACACTGCGTACAGCCGTTAAGCTCGCGACTTTAGAAGCGAGCACTACGGATGTTCGCCGGGATGAAACGAGCGGCGACGGTGCCGAGGAAAATTAGCTGCCATCCACGTTGCAAAGCTTTAACCACAGCCCACCGTGAGCAAAGCCACCGTAAAACTGCAATTTTGTGAAGACAGAAGAACCGTACCTAAGGTATAATGAATGCTATGAGTAAAATGAAAAGAATGCTTGCTGTGATTTTATCAGTTGCGGTATTAAGTAGCGGATGCAGTAGCAAACAACAAGACGCAAAACAAAAAGAAACCTTAGATACAGCAGAAAAGGTTGAAGAGGTATCTAATGACGTTGCAGAACAACAGGATAGCGATAGTGTTGATATAACGTTGTCTTTTGCCGGTGATATTAATTTTGACGATACCTGGGTAAATATGATGCATTATCACGAAAATGGAGATGATATTACAAAATGCATTGACCCGGATTATATCGCGGCTATGAATGCTGCAGATGTTATGTGGATTAACAATGAATTTACCTACAGTACCAATGGATCGCCTCTTTTGGGAAAAGCATATACATTTCGGGCGAATCCAAAAAACGTCAGTATTTTGCATGAGTTAGGTGTGGACATAGTTGGGCTCGCCAATAACCATGTGTATGACTATGGAAAAGATGCGCTTTTGGACACCTTTACAACACTGGAAAATGCCAATGTATTATATGTTGGAGCCGGACGGGATTTATCCGAAGCAATGAAACCGGTATATGTAGAAGAGGATGGTATAACAATCGCTTATGTGGCGGCTTCCCGTGCGGAAAAGAATAAAATGACGCCTCAAGCTACGGAGACAGAACCGGGAATTTTAAGGTGTTACGATACTTCGCTTTTTATCGAAGAAATAAAAGAAGCGGATGCAAATGCCGATATTGTAATTGCCCTTCCTCATTGGGGAACTGAGTATTCTACTGTTTTGGAAGATGCCCAGACATCTACCGGAAAAGAATACATAGATGCCGGTGCGGATGTGGTGATTGGAGCTCATACCCATTGTTTGCAAGGAATGGAGTTTTACAATGGAAAACCAATTTTTTATTCTTTGGGAAATTATTGGTTTAATGAAAAAACTCTGGATACAATGCTTTTGACACTGCATGTTACAGGTGATTCGTCTGAGCAAACGATAGAGGCAAGTATTTTGCCGGGAACACAAAAAGGATGTGTTACTACCATGGCAGAAACAGCAGATGAAAAAACGAGAATTTTTGATTATTTGGAATCAATCTCCGTTAACGCGAAAATTGATGATCGTGGCGTTGTGACGGAAGACTTAAATATGGAAGAATAATAGTTTTTTACTATAAAAGATTAAATATGAGAGGAGTTTTTTATGAAGTGGATAAAATATACCATTGATACAGTGCCGGAGGCAGAGGATATTATTAGCGGTATTTTAATGGAAAATGGTATTGATAATATTGAAATTCAGGATAATCTGCCGGTGTTTGATGAAAAGCAGGGTGGAGTTTACGAAGAACTTCAGCCGGATGTGACAGGGGATTTGGATGAATGTCATATTATTTTTTACGTAGATGAGGATTTTGATGCAACCTCTATGATAGAAAAGATTCAGCTTTCCATTGAGGATACTAAGAAGTTTATGAACATTGGATCTGGAAAGATTTCTGTAGGGGAAACGGATGAAAAGGACTGGAGAAACAATTGGAAAAAGTTTTTCCATAGTTTTACCATTGAAGATATTTTATTTGAGCCTACCTGGGAAGAAGATTCTCAGGCGAAAGAAGGACAGATGGTGGTAAAAATTGATCCAGGCATTGCTTTTGGAACCGGAAAGCACGAAACCACTCAGCTGTGTATCCGTCAGCTGAAAAAGTATCTTTCCGGAGGGGAAAAGGTTTTAGACCTTGGATTTGGAAGTGGTATTTTATCCATTGTTGCCTTAAAGCTTGGTGCAGGATTTGTGGCAGGTACGGACATTGATGAAGACTGTATTCCTTCTGCAAAAGAAAACTTTAAAAACAATGAGTTGGACTGGGGGCTTTCTGATTTTCATATTGGAAATCTTACAACGGATTTGGCTTTGGAAGAAAAATTGGGAGAGGAATGTTATGACATTGTCGTAGCAAATATTTTGGCAGACATTATTGTGGACATGATGCCTCATATTCCTGCTCGTATGAAAAAGGGCGGACTTTTTATTTCATCTGGAATTATTGATTTCAAGGCAGATGAAGTGAAACAGGCGATTCGAAATGCCGGACTTGAAATTGTAGAGGAAAACCATCAGGGAGAATGGGTGAATATTACAGCAAAAAAAGCGTAATATGACTGGAAAATTTACTATGTTTTTTAAGTAAAACTTGATAAAACGTAGGTGACAATGTAATATAAATAAGATATGCATATTCCAAATAGGGAAGATGTTTATTTTTGATGTTTTAAGATAATTACGGAGGTCTTTATGGAAGCCTATTTGGATAATTCAGCAACAACAAAGTGTAGTTCAAAAGCAGCCAAGATTATGGCGAAGGTTTTGACGGAAGACTTTGGAAATCCTTCTGCTTTACATAACAAGGGTATGGAAGGAGAAAACTATTTAAAGGATGCTAGAAGTAAAATAGCAAAGACATTAAAGGTCAATGACAAAGAAATTATATTTACTTCCGGTGGTACAGAATCCAACAATTTGGCTTTGATTGGAACTGCGATTGCAAATAAAAGAAGAGGAATGCATATTATTTCTTCTCCTATTGAACATCCATCTGTTGCAAATCCTTTGGCGGCTTTAGAGGAGTTAGGCTTTGAAATCACATATTTACCTGTTGATGATAAAGGCGTAATTGATTTGAAGGCTTTATCCGATGAGATTCGTCCGGATACGATTTTGGTTTCTGTTATGCATGTAAATAATGAAATTGGTACCATAGAGCCGATTCGTGAAGCTGCAAGTATTATCAAACAAAAGAATTCCACAACACTGTTTCATGTGGATGCAATTCAATCCTATGGAAAAGTAGAAATCCTTCCGAAAAAGATGAATATCGATTTGGTATCTGTCAGTGGTCATAAAATTCATGGACCAAAGGGAAGCGGATTCTTATATATTTCGGAAAAAGTAAAATGCAAGCCGATTATCTTAGGTGGTGGCCAGGAATTGGGCTATCGCTCCGGTACGGAAAACGTCCCTGCAATTGCAGGACTTGGCGTGGCGGCAGAAGAGATGTTTAAGAACTTTGACAAGTATCAGAATCGTTTATACGAATTAAAGGACTACTTTGTGGATGAAGTTCAAAAGATAGATGGGGTTTCCTTAAATGGACCTTTAGATGTTCACGGCGCCCCTCATATTGTTAGTGTTTCTGTGGAAGGTGTTCGTGCAGAAGTGTTACTTCATGCTTTGGAGGAAAAATATATTTATGTTTCCGCCGGAAGCGCATGCTCTTCCAATAAGCCTGCAATCAGTAAGACTTTACAGGCCATTGGACTTCGAAAGAACCTACTGGATTCCACCATACGTGTAAGTTTCAGTGTTCATACCACAAAGGAAGAAATTGATTATGCTCTAGAACAGATGAAGGATATTATTCCGAAATTACAGAAGTACACAAGACATTAGTCTTTTGGTTACATTTGGCGTAGCGTTAGAAATATTTCATCGTTCAGTAATGAATCAATATATTTTTTGAAGAGTAAATATAGTTAGTATCAATAAAGGAAAGAATCATGGAAAAAGCATTTTTAATAAAATACGGTGAAATTGCATTAAAGGGAAAAAACCGTCGTACCTTTGAAGAAAGCCTTGTAAAGCAAATCCAATTTGCATTAAAGGATATGGACGCTGAGTTTGAAGTGACCCGTCCTACAGGTCGAATTTTTGTAGAATCTAAGGATGAGTTTGACGTAGATGAAGCACTTGAAGCATTGCAGCATGTGTTTGGTATTGTTGCAATCTGTCCTGCTGTTTTAACAGAAGATAAGGGCTTTGACGAATTGGCAAAAGAAGTAGTTGCTTACGTGGACCACGTTTATCCTGACAAGCATTTTACCTTTAAAGTAGACAGCCGTAGAGCAAGAAAGAACTATCCCATGAATTCCATGGAACTAAATGCTGCCATTGGAGAAAAGCTTTTGGAAGCATTTCCTGAGATGAAGGTAGATGTTCACAATCCTGAAGTAATGATTCATGTAGAGATTCGTGAGCGTATTAATTTTTACTGTAAAGAGATTCCCGGACCAGGTGGAATGCCTGTAGGTACCAATGGTTCCGCTATGCTTCTTTTATCCGGCGGAATTGATTCTCCGGTTGCAGGATATATGATTGCAAAACGAGGAGTTACTTTGGATGCAACCTATTTCCATGCACCGCCGTATACTTCAGAGCGTGCAAAACAAAAAGTAGTGGATTTGGCAAAGCAGGTTTCAAAATATGCCGGCCCCATTCGTTTGCATGTAGTAAACTTTACCGATATCCAGCTTTATATTTATGAGCAGTGTCCTCATGAAGAATTGACCATTATTATGCGTCGCTACATGATGAAGATTGCTGAGCATTTTGCTTATGAAGATGGAGATTTGGGATTGATTACCGGTGAAAGTATTGGACAGGTAGCCAGCCAGACCATGCAGTCTTTGGAATGTACAAATGCAGTTTGCACCCTTCCTGTATATCGTCCTTTGATCGGCTTTGATAAGCAGGAGATTATTGAACGTTCGGAAAAAATCGGCACTTATGAGACTTCCATTTTGCCTTACGAGGATTGCTGTACCATTTTTGTGGCAAAACATCCTGTGACAAAACCCAGAAGAAGCGTTATTGAAAACTCAGAAAAAAAGCTCGCCGAAAAAATCGACGAGCTTGTAGATGTTGCTATTAATACAACAGAAACTTTGATGGTTACACCTTAAACGATGTAATCTTTTAAAGCTTCTACGATTTCAGCATCATTTTCTGCGTGAATTGTTAAGTCAATATTTTGAGATAAATCCAATGAGAAAATACCCATAATGGATTTGGCATCAATAACATAACGACCGGAAATTAAATCAAAATCACTATCGAACTGACTAATTGTATTGACGAAGGATTTTACCTTGTCGATGGAATTTAATGAAATTTTAACTGTCTTCATGTGACTTCCCTCCTAAATAGAATGTAGTTATAGTTCAATCCTAAAACATAAAAGTAAAAAAGTCAAACAAGGAGTAAAAAATGAAAAAAGCGGCCTTACATAACCTTGGCTGTAAAGTAAATGCATATGAAACTGAAGCGATGGAGCAGATGCTGATTGAAGATGGATATACCATTGTTCCTTTTACTGAAGAAGCAGATGTGTATGTGATTAACACCTGTTCTGTAACCAATATTGCAGATAAAAAATCCAGACAGATGATTCATCGGGCAAAAAGAAAAAATCCCAATGCCATTGTCATTGGAGCTGGTTGTTATATTCAAACAGCTACCATTGCCGGGGTTTCTCCTGAAGAATTGTCTTGTGATATCGTTATAGGAAACAATCAAAAACACCGTTTGATTCCGGAATTGCATCAGTTTATTCAGGATCATCGTATGGATGTGGCGCTTTTTGATATTAACGACGGAGTTTGCGATTATGAAGAGCTTACCTTGTTTTCTCCAAAGGAGCACACCAGAGCCTTTGTAAAGATTCAGGACGGCTGTAATCAGTTTTGCTCTTATTGTATTATTCCTTTTGCCAGAGGAAGAGTTCGTTCCAGAAAGCCGGAAAGCATTATGGAAGAGGTGCGCAACCTGGCAAAAAACGGATATAAAGAGATTGTTTTAACAGGAATTCATTTGACCTCTTACGGAATCCCCGGGGAAATTGAGTTAATCGATATTGTGGAAATGATTGACGAGGTGGAGGAAATTGAGAGAATCCGCCTTAGTTCTTTGGAACCCCAGGTTTGTACGGAAGAATTTTGTCAGCGCATTGCCAAAGTGAAAAAGATTTGTCCTCATTTCCATCTTTCCTTACAAAGTGGATGTGATGCTACTTTAAAGCGCATGAATCGTAAGTACAGTGCTTTAGCGTATAAAGAAGGCTGCCAGCGACTTCGCAAGGTATTTGATCATCCTGCGATTACTACGGATGTGATTGTTGGCTTTCCCCAGGAATCAGAAGAAGAGTTTGCTTTGTGTAAATCCTTCTTGGAGGACATTCGTTTCTATGAGATGCATGTGTTTAAGTATTCTCGCCGACATGGAACCAAGGCAGCATCCATGGAAGGCCAGATTTCTGAAAGCAAAAAGACGAAGCGTAGCGAAGAATTAATTGCATTGGGAAAGGAAATGTCCCGAGAATATAGGGAGTATTTCCTTGGAAAACAGGTTTCGGTATTGGTGGAAGAGCAAATGGAAATTGACGGAGTTACCTACTGGACCGGTTTTACAAAAGAGTATATTCGAGTTGCTATTTCATCCGAAAAAAATCTGGCCAATCAGATTGTAGTAGGTGAATTAAAAGAGTTCGTCACCGATGAAGTGATAGGAATGGATTCTTTACAATTATCTTAATTTCCTATAAAATGGAGATAAGTATAATTTGTAATTTATACAAGATAGGACGGATATTATGACTGATTTAAATAACACACAATACTTTAAAGTTGAAAAAGAAAATACGGTTTCAGTGAAGGATATTTTAGCCGTGGTATACAAGGCTCTTTCTGAAAAAGGATATAATCCGGTGAACCAGATTGTAGGTTATGTAATGTCCGGTGATCCTACCTTTATTACCAGTCACAACAATGCCAGAAGTTTAATCATGAAGGTAGAACGTGACGAGTTGGTAGAAGAGCTTTTGAAAGAATACATCAAGTCTGAAGGATGGAAGTAGTTTTTCATGAGTGAAGGCAGAATTTTAGGATTGGATTTCGGCTCAAAGACAGTAGGGGTTGCTGTTTCGGACCCCTTGTTTCTTACTGCTCAGGGCGTTGAAATCATTCGTAGAGAAAAAGAATCAAAGCTTCGAAAAACGTTCGCTCGTATCAAAGAACTTATCGACCAGTATGAGGTCACGTCTATTGTCTTAGGTTATCCCAAGAATTTAAACGGAACAGAAGGAGATCGTTGTGAGAAAACCAACGCCTTCAAGGAAGAATTGGAACAAAAGTTTTCCATTCCCGTTATACTTTGGGACGAACGCTTGACAACAGTTTCAGCGGACAATATCATGATGGAATCCGGTATTCGAAGAGAAAATCGTAAGGAATACGTTGATGAAATCGCTGCAATGCTTATTTTACAGGGATATTTGGATTCGAAGCGCAGCTAATATAAAGAGATTAGAAAAGGATAGTTATATGGAAAAGATTATACTTGATTCAGAAGAGGGAGAAGAGATTTCCTTTTTTGTAATAGATGAAACAAAATTAAATGGTGTTCAGTATCTTTTGGTTTCAGAGCAAGATCCTGATAATTCGGAAGATGAAGAAGGCGATGCCACTATTATGAAATGCGTTACAGAGGAAGGTGACGATTGTGTATACGAATTTGTTACCGATGACGCAGAGTGGGATGCTGTCATTTCCGTGTTCTCTGAATTGCTTGATGAAGTGGATATTGAAGAATAAAGAACGGACGATTATTGTCAAAAGGAGGACATTTTGAGTAAAACAAAAAATAGCAAATTGCGTATCATTCCGTTAGGAGGTTTGGAACAAATCGGAATGAATATTACTGCCTTCGAGTATGAAGACAGTATTATTGTCGTGGATTGCGGTCTGGCATTTCCTACGGATGATATGTTGGGAATTGATTTGGTAATCCCTGATGTATCTTATTTGATTGAACATGAAGAAAAGGTAAAGGGTTTGTTTATTACCCATGGCCACGAGGATCATATTGGTGCGATTCCTTACGTATTAAAGCAGATTAACATGCCTATTTACGCTACCAAGCTTACAATGGGTATTATTGAGCACAAGCTGCAGGAACATAATCTTTCTTCCCAGGTTCGAAGAAAGGTTGTGAAATACGGTCAGTCCATTAATTTGGGACCCTTCCGTGTTGAGTTTGTAAAGACAAATCACTCCATTCAGGATGCAGCTGCATTTGCCATTTATACACCGGCAGGTGTTGTGTTCCATACAGGAGACTTTAAGGTGGATTATACACCGGTATTTGGAGATGCCATTGACTTACAGCGTATCGCTGAAATCGGTAAAAAAGGTGTCTTGGCTGTTATGTGTGATTCTACCAATGCAGAGCGTTCCGGTTTTACCCAGTCAGAGCGTACAGTAGGGCGACAGTTCGATAATATTTTTGCTGAAAATACCAGCACACGAATTATTATTGCCACCTTTGCTTCCAATGTGGACCGCGTACAGCAGATTATAAACTCTGCTTATAAGTTTGGCAGAAAAGTAGTGGTGGAAGGCCGAAGCATGGTAAATATTATTTCCACAGCTTCCGAGCTTGGTTATTTAAATATTCCTGAAAATACTTTGATTTCCATTGATGAATTAAAGAATTATCCCGACGAAAAGACGGTTTTGATTACTACAGGTTCTCAGGGAGAATCTATGGCAGCTCTTTCAAGAATGGCCAATGGTATGCATCGAAAGGTTTCCATTAAGCCCAACGATACCATTATTTTTTCATCTCATCCCATTCCGGGAAATGAGAAAGCGGTATCTAACATTATGAATGAGTTATACCGTAAAGGTGCCAATGTTATCTTCCAGGATGTTCACGTTTCCGGACATGCCTGTGCAGAAGAAATTAAATTAATTTACACCTTGCTTCACCCGAAGTACTGTATTCCTGTTCATGGTGAATACAAGCACTTAAAGGCTCAGGAAGCCATTGTAAAAGAATTGGGATACACTTCCGATGATATTTTCATTGTTTCATCCGGTGATGTTTTGGAACTGGACAATGAATCTGCAAAGGTGGTTAGCCACGTACATACAGGGGCAATCATGGTAGATGGTCTTGGTGTAGGTGATGTAGGAAACATCGTTTTAAGAGACCGTCAGCACTTGGCAGAAGATGGTATTATTATCGTTGTTATGACCTTGCAGGCCGGTACAGGACTTGTTTTAGCCGGACCGGATATTGTCAGCCGTGGTTTTGTTTATGTTCGCGGCTCTGAGGATCTGATGGATTCCGCTAGAGCGGTTTTGAATGATACCATGGAAGACTTAATGTCAGAAGGCGTTACTGATTGGGGAAAAATCAAGTCTGAGGTGAAGTCTTCTCTTTCTGATTTCGTCTGGAAAGAAACACAGAGACGACCTATGATTATGCCGATTTTGATGGAAGTATAATAAAAACACTCCTTCGTTGAAGAAGGAGTGTTTTTTGCTTATTTTTAAGAATGCTGTTTAATATATTCTTTGTACCAAAGAGCAGAGTCTTTTAAGGTACGTTCCTGGGTTTCAAAATCCACATAGGTAATTCCGAAGCGGTCACGATATCCGCAGTGCCATTCGAAGTTATCTAAGAGAGACCATTGGAAATAACCTCTTAAATCGATTTTATCTGTTACCTTTTCCATTTCAGTAAGATAACGTTCCAAGAAATTGATGCGGCCACCATCGTGAATCTTTCCGTCAAAGGATTTGAAATCCGGAGAAGCACATCCGTTTTCTGTGATATAGATGGGCTTTTTATAACGTTCATATAGGAAATAAGGTCCCCAATATAAGGATTTTGGAGTGATGGGCCAGTTGTTTGCTGTATAAGGGAAGCCGGCATCACGTTTTATATACTCCGGTTTGTGATCCTCTCCACAACGTATTTCAATTCCGTTATAAATGTTTTGCCCATAGATATCCGTAGGTTCAGATATGAGCTTCATATCCTCCTGGGAATAGTGGGGCATCACGCTTTCAAATCTTTTTAAAAACTCATCCGGAAAAGCCCCTAATATTACCGGATCTGACCAAGCAGTAACGTTCCATGCCCAACGATATCGATCTTCGGGAATGGAAAAAATCGCCTGTCTGGCTGCTTCAATATCTTCCTTGGATTCCGTTTTTGGATAGCACATGGAAGAAGTGGGAGCAATACCGATTTTTATGGGCTGATGAGCTTTCTCACGCAGTTTTTGCACTGCACGACCATGGGCTTTTAACACATTTTGATGCATAATCAGCTGGTCTGTTAAGGTACATTTTAAACCAGGAGCATGTTCTCCTGTAATGTAACCTAAACCAATGAAAACCTGAGGCTCGTTGATGGTGAAAAAGTTTGTAACTCTGTCACTGAATCTTTCTGATACGAGAGCCGCATATTCTCCGAACCACTCTACAATATTAGGATTTAGCCAACCTCCCTGTTTATGAAGTTCGTAGGGGAGTTCCCAATGGTATAAGGTAATATAGGGAGTGATATTTTTGGCTAAAAGACAATCAATTAATTCGTTGTAGAAGGCAATGCCTTTTTCATTGATTCGTCCTGTGCCTTCCGGTAAAACCCTAGCCCAGTTAATGGAAAAACGATATGCTTTCAAGCCTAAAGAAGCCATGAGTTCCACATCTTTTTTAAAAAGATGATAGTGGTCGCAGGCAATATCGCCGGTGTGACCTTCGAAAACCCGACCTTTATCCTGACAAAAAACGTCCCAAATATTTAACCCTTTTCCGTCTTCGTTGTACGCTCCTTCAATCTGATAGGAAGAAGTCGCACATCCCCAAGCAAAATCTTTTTGATATGACATAATATTTCCTTTCAAAAATGCCCGGCATGGTGCCGGGCATTTAGTTTATCCCATAATAACAGAAACATTTACTTCTGTATCATTTGTCGGAGGAGTAATTACATTTCCTTCGATGGGAGATCCGTTTACAGTAACGGATTTGACACCTTTTTCTACACCGGCGGTGTTGTCTACGGTGATGTGGTAGGTGACACCTCTAAATGTTCGATCAATGGTATAATTTTTGTTATCAGATGGAATACAAGGATCCACTTTTAAACCATCCAAGGTAGGTTGAATACCAAGGATGTATTGACTCATTGCGGTAAATGTCCAAGCAGCTGTACCGGTTAACCAGGAGTTTTTGCCTTCGCCAAAGGTGGGGGCATCTGTACCGGCTACCATCTGGCAGTACACATAAGGTTCTGTACGATGTATATCTGAAATTTCCTCTAAGTAGATAGGGCAGGTCTTTTTAAAGACCTCAAAGGCACGGTTTCCGTGACCTACAACGGTTTCTGCACATGCAACCCAAGGATTGTTGTGGCAGAAAATACCAGCATTTTCTTTGTATCCCGGTGGATATGAAGTTATCTCACCTAATTCAACGTGATATTTGGTGTAAGCGGGCTGCAACAATACGATACCGTATTTGGAATCCAAACGTTCTTCCACAGACTTTAATGCCTGGTTGGCTTTCCCGTTTTCTACACCGATGCCGGCCATAACGCACATTCCCTGGGGCTCAATGTAAATCTGTCCTTCTTCGCAGGATTTGGAACCAACAGGGTTGGAGTAAGCATCGTAAGCACGAACGAACCATTCGCCGTCCCAACCGTCTTTTTCAACGGCTTTTGTCATTGCTTCTGTTTCAGCCAATACTTCTTTGGCACGGTCATCTTTACCGATGTGTGCTAACAAATCAGCATATTCCTTGCCGTATTTTACAAAAATACCTGCAATAAATACGGATTCAGCTACAGGTCCTTCACTGGGACCGGTAATCTGGAAGCTTTCTCCAGGTTCTTCGGAGAAGCAGTTTAAGTTTAAGCAATCATTCCAGTCTGCACGACCAATCAAAGGAAGATCGTGAGGACCTTTATGAGTAGCAGTGTAATTGAAGCTTCGATCTAAATGTTCCAATAGAGTAGCAGTGTTTGTTTCGTCACTGTCAAAGGTACATTTTTCATCCAAGATAGAGTAGTCACCGGTTTCGCGGATGTAAGCGCAGGTTCCGGCAATCAACCAAATAGGATCGTCGTTGAAACCACCACCGATGGCAGCATTTCCCTTTTTTGTAAGGGGCTGATACTGATGGTAGGTACTTCCGTCTTCAAACTGTGTATTTGCAATATCGATGATTCGATCTCTGGCACGTTCCGGAATTAAGTGAACAAATCCTAACAAATCCTGGCAGGAATCTCTAAATCCCATGCCTCGGCCCATTCCACTTTCAAAATAACTTGCAGAACGGCTCATATTAAAAGTAACCATGCATTGATATTGGTTCCAAATGTTTACCAAACGATTTAATTTCTCATCGGAAGAATTCAAGCGATAAGTAGAAAGAAGCTCTTCCCAATAGCCTTTTAAAGCAGAAAAAGCAGAATCAACTTTTGCTTCGGTGTTGTATTTTTCCAACATAGCAAGAGCGGGCTTTTTGTTGATGACGTTGGGAGCTTCGAATTTCTCATCCTTGGGATTTTCAACGTATCCTAATACAAATATAAAGGTTTCTTCTTCACCGGGGTTTAAATGAACCTTTAAATGGTGGCTTCCGATAGGAGCCCAGCCATGGCAGTGAGAGTTGTGGCTCTTTCCTTCAAAAACAGCCTGAGGATGAGCAGCACCGTTATAAAGACCTACAAATTCGTCTCTTGAAGTGTCAAATCCTTCCACTTCCTTATTTACAGAGTAAACAGCGTAATGACGACGACGTTCTCTGTATTCTGTTTTGTGGTAAATCGTACTTCCGATTACTTCAACTTCACCGGTGGAGAAGTTTCTTTGGAAGTTTGTAGAGTCGTCTTCGGCATTCCAAAGACAAAACTCAATATAACTGAACAAATCAATATCTTTTACGTCGTTGGTATTATTCTTTAGGGTAATTTGATTAATTTCACAATTATCATTAATAGGAACAAATGCCAAAAGCTTTGCCTGAAGTCCTTTTTTCTCACCTGTGATCACGGAATAGCCAAGACCGTGTCTACATGAGTAAGAATCCAATTCTGTTTGTACAGGTTGCCATCCTGGATTCCAAACAGTATTTCCATCCTTAATATAATAGTAGCGACCGCCACAATCGTAAGGTGAATTGTTATAACGATAACGAGTTAAACGAAGAAGCTTTGCATCTTTATAGAAGTCATAGCCTCCGGCAGTATTTGAAAAGAGTCCGAAGAATTCCTGGGAGCCTAGATAATTAATCCAGGGAAGGGGAGTTCTCGGGGTGGTGATGACGTATTCCTTAGCGTCATCATCGAAATATCCATATTTCATTATTGGAACCTCCTAATTAAATAATGTATTGTTACGAAAAACAACATGTACGAATACGATTTCGGAATGGTTTTCATAATTATAGAAGCATTTGTTTAAAATGTAAACATGGGAAATTGCGAAAACTACGAAACTGTTGAATGTGCACAAAAAACGTAAATTCAAAATGTGAATATTAAACCATTTACAACACAACGAAAACGATTTAGAATAAAACTACGAAAACGAGTTCGAAACCTTCGAGGAAGGCGGTTTAAATGGCTACAATTAAAGAAATTTCAAAGGCTTGCGGAGTTTCGCCGGCTACCGTAAGTAAAGCTTTGAATGATTATCCTGATGTTAGCGAGGAGACGAAAGAACTGGTTCGACGCTGTGCAGAAGAGCTAAGATATATGCCAAACGCAGCAGCGAGACAGTTAAAAACAAATACTTCTCATAATATAGGAGTTGTTTACAAGGATAGTACAGGGTCTGGTTTGGCCCATGAATACTTTTCAGCTGTCTTGGACAGTGCAAAAGAAGAAGCTGAAAAAAATGGTTACGACATTACTTTTATATCAGATGTAATAGGCTTTGGTTCCTACTTGGAACATTGCAGATACAGAAGATGTGATGGAGTGTTAATGGTATCGGAGGAATTTTCTTCTCCGCAAATGCAAGAACTGATTAACAGTTCCGTTCCGATTGTTCTTATTGATTATGTAGTGAACGAACGAAGCAGTATCCTTTCCGACAATATTGACGGTGGATATTCTTTGACGAAATACTTCATTAATAAAGGACACAAACGAATTGCTTTTGTACACGGGGAAAAAACTTCAGTTACCAATAAACGTTTGAAGGGATTTTACAAAGCGCTGGAAGAATCAAACATTTCGATTCCGGATGAATATGTGATCGAAGCAAGATACCATGATCCGAAAAGTTCCAGTGATGCAACGAAAAAGTTGATGGCTTTGGATGTTCCTCCAACAGCAATTATGTATCCGGATGATTTTTCTTATATTGGTGGCATGAATGCACTGGAAAAACTTGGCCTTTCTATTCCGGACGACGTAAGCGTCGCAGGATATGATGGGGTGCTTTTATCTCAGGTGTTACGTCCTAGGTTAACAACCTACCGACAGAACGCTGCAGAGATTGGAAGGGTTTCTGCTAAGAAATTAATAGAAACCATCGAACAGCCTAAGAGTTGCATCGCAGAACAGATTTTCATAACCGGCGAGATTATGGAAGGCAAATCCGTTGCAACTTTGGGGGATTAGTTTTTGTTTATGACGAGTGTGTGTGGACTCGTTCATAATACAGTTTAAGTGAAGCTTTAAGGAGGAGAAGAAATGAAGCGAATGAAAGCAATTGCAAGTCTTGCACTTGCAGCAACAATGGTCTTTGGACTTGCTGCATGTGGCGGAGCTGGTGACTCATCATCATCATCTTCATCATCATCATCTGATGGCGCAGCAGTATCCAGCGAGGGTCAGGTTCTTAACATTTATTGTTGGAACGAGGAGTTTAAGAGCCGTATTACTGATCACTACAGTGCTTATTCTGAAACAAGCAGTGACTTGGAAGAGAATGATAACGGAGATGTTCAGGGTACAGTAGAAGGTAAGATTGGTGATGTTAAGGTTGTATGGCACATCACACCTTCTAAAGACAATGCTTACCAGAATGCTTTGGATGAAGCACTTTTGGGACAGGAAGATGCAGCTGCTGATGACAAGGTTGACTTGTTCTTGGTTGAAGCAGATTATGCTCTTAAATATGTAGATACTGATGCTACAATGAGCGTTTCTGATTTGGGAATTACTGAAGACGATATCGCTGATCAGTATCAGTACACCAAAGATGTTATGACTGATTCTAACGGAGTATTGAAAGGTCTTTCATGGCAGGGATGCCCCGGTGGTTTAATCTACAACAGAGATGTTGCTTTAGAAGTACTTGGAACAGAAGATCCTGACGAAGTACAGGAATATGTTAAGGATTGGGATACTTACCTTGAAACATCCAAGAAGATGAAAGAGGCTGGTTACCTTATGACAGCAACAGCTAACGATCCTTATCGTGTATTCTCCAACAACGTTACTACTCCTTGGGTAAATGACGAGAAGAAGATTCAGATTGATGACAACTTCAAAAAGTGGGTTGATATGTCTAAAGAGCAGGTTGATAACGGAGAAACCACATCTGAAGACCTTTGGGGTGATAAGTGGAGCTCAGGTTTCTATCCTGATGGAAAAGTATTTGCTTACTTTGGACCTGCTTGGTTGTTCAACTTCAGTATGGCAGCTGACGACGAAGGTTCTATTGCAAATGCCGGACGTTGGGGACTTTGTGTTGGCCCTCAGTCATTCTTCTGGGGTGGTACATGGATTTGTGGTGCTACAGGAACAGATAACGCTGACTTAGTAGCTGATATTATGAAGACCATGACAACAGATGAAACCGTTCTTACAGAAATCGTTAATGATGATGATGACTTTGTAAACAACTCTAAGGTTATGGAGCAGTTTGCAAATGATGAGTCTTATCAGTCAAAGATTCTTGGTGGACAGAACCCCAACAAGATTTTCTGTGAAGGTATTAAGACTATCGACCTTTCAAACATCTCTTCTTATGACCAGGGATGTAATGAAAAATTCCAGCAGGCTATGAAGAACTACTTCGATGGAAATGCTACATATGATGAAGCGTTAGAGAAGTTCTACAGCGATGTTGAAACAACCTATCCTGCATTATCACACTAATGAATAGAATTTAACATTCTTATACGAGTGCCCGTCTGGCTTAAGTCGGGCGGGCATTCATAAGGTAAAAGACATTGGGGGTTTTGCTTTATGAATGCCCAAGGGTATAAGATTAAATATTTTGGAGGAAATACGAATGAACAAATCTAAGAATAATGCCGTCATTAAATATAATCGATGGGGTTATATCTTCTTGATTCCATTTGCAGTGGCTTACATTGTATTCCAATTGATTCCGCTGTTCACCACAATTTATAACAGTTTTTTTGAAAACTATCGTGATGGTTTAACTCAGATTGGACCGAATTTTGTTGGATTTGAGAACTATAAAGCCTTATTGGAATCCGGAAAGCTTTTAACTTACACAAAGAACACAATGATTATGTGGGTAATGGGGTTTGTACCGCAGATTATCTTTTCTTTGTTATTGGCAGCTTGGTTTTCTGATCCCTCACTTCGTTTGAAGGGACAGAGATTCTTTAAGACAGTAATTTACTTACCCAACCTGATCATGGCTTCTGCTTTTTCAATGTTATTCTTTACATTGTTTTCTACAGTAGGACCTATCAACAGTATTTTGGTAAGTACAGGTATTCTCAAAGAATCTTTTAATTTTATGAGCCATGTTTGGTCTACCAGAATTCTAATTGCATTTATGAATTTTGTAATGTGGTTTGGAAATACCACAATATTGCTTCTTGCAGGTATGTTGGGAATCGATACTTCCCTATACGAAGCGGCAGAGGTGGATGGCGCCAATGCGACTCAGATTTTTTATCGAATCACTTTACCTTTATTAAAACCGATTTTACTTTATGTAATGATTACATCTTTAATCGGTGGTTTGCAGATGTTTGATGTGCCTCAGATTTTGACCAGTGGTTCAGGAGATCCTATTGGTTCATCCATGACATTGATTATGTACTTGAACCAGCATTTGTACTCAAAGAACTATGGTATGGGTGGAGCTTTATCCGTATTACTGTTTATTATAACAGGTGTCCTTAGTGTTGTTATTTTCAAGGCTATGGGATATGAGAAAGGAGCAAAGAAATAATGGATCAGACAAATTTAAAAGCAAGTAAGGGTATGAATGTTCATCTCAGAAGAGCCATTTCTTATGTGGTATTAGCACTTATCACAGTGATGTGTTTGATCTGGTTTTATATCCTGTTTATAAACTCCACCCGTTCGCATGCTGAATTGACTCGTGGATTTACGGTATTACCAAGTACCTACCTTATGAAAAACTTTCAAAATGTAATGAAGGGTACTTTACCGATTGTATCCGGTATGAAAAATTCAGTCATCGTATCAGTGATTTCCGCTGTACTTTGTACTTACTTTTCTACCATGACAGCATATGCAGTTCATGTATATGACTTTAAGTTAAAGAAATTTGCTTATACCTTTATCCTTGCGGTAATGATGATTCCTACTCAGGTTACTGCACTTGGATTTATCAAATTAATTGGCGATATTGGGTTGGCAGATAATTTGGCAGCATTGTATTTGCCTTCAATTGCATCACCCATTGTATTCTTCTATATGAAGCAGTATATGGAGTCAACCTTACCTCTTTCATTGATTGAGGCAGCCAGAATCGATGGTGCAAACGAATTCTTTACCTTTAACAGAATTTGTATCCCATTGATGAAACCTGCAATTGCAGTACAGGCAATCTTTACTTTTGTAAGTAGCTGGAATAATTACTTCACACCGGCTTTGGTTATCAAATCCGATGCAAAGAAGACATTGCCCATCTTGATTGCTCAGTTACGAAGCGCGGATTTCTTGAAATTCGATATGGGGCAGGTATACGTAACAATTGCGTTCTCTATCTTCCCTGTAATCGTTGTTTATCTCTTGTTATCTAAGTACATTGTCGGTGGTGTAACTGCCGGTGGTGTCAAAGGATAAATTTCTTTCTTCATTATAATAGATGTATTTGAATCCGATCAAATACAGCCCTCATCAGAAACTACCGTAGAATTCCTCACTACGGTAGTTTTTGTGTTTCATAGGGGAATATGGTATACTTTTCCGGCGAGGTGAAGAATGGATCCTTTAAGATTTTTTGTATATGAGGAGAGCTTATACGAGTTTTCCGATGATGTTTTAAATGAGATAGAAAAAGAGGCCTTGGAAACCGATGTGCCTATTATAAGAAAAGATACCCAGGGGTATCTTCGTTTTATGTTGGAAACGCTAAAGCCGAAACGCATTCTGGAAGTGGGAACGGCGGTGGGATTTTCCGCAATTTTAATGGCGAAGCATACGGATGCGTCCATTGTTACCATTGAAAACTATGAGCCAAGAATTCCCATTGCCAAAGCAAATTTCAAACGTGCAAATGTAGAGAATCGAATTACCCTTTTGGAAGGGGATGCCCAGGTTCGTTTAGATGACGTGGAAGGGGATTTTGATTTGGTATTTATTGATGCGGCAAAAGGACAGTATGCCGTATACTTCGACAAGATTTTGTCCCACCTAAAACCCGGAAGTGTCATTATCTGTGACAATGTTTTATTTGACGGAAATGTGTTGGAATCCAAGTTTGCAGTGGAACGACGGGATCGAACCATCCACAAGCGGATGCGAGACTTCATTTATGATATGTGCCATGATCCCCGGTTTACATCAGCGATTCTTTCCGTAGGGGATGGATTGCTCTTAAGCGTCGTGAAGTAAACTGCAATTTACCCGTATTTACGGCCTTTGAGATTTCACATCTGTTCCAGCTTAATAGTTCCGCTTCTAAGCTCGACGTTCGCCTCATAACGCTCGCTCCGCGCGTCTGCTCGGACATAACGTCCTGCGCTGCGTGCTCGCCTGAGCTATTCGGCTCCGTCTTGCTAAGAGCT
>JAILJP010000066.1 GCA_024694625.1 Lachnospiraceae bacterium
GGACATTTACTGGAAGTACACACATGCAATGGATGGCCACACCGACAACGCGTATATCGGCGGGGATCAAGGCGCGAGCAACCCCAGATACAGCCTTCGTATCCCGCTTAAGTAAACACGGCAATTCGCGCACCGTCAGGCACAATTCATTGTCGAATCAGTTTCACAACTGATTCGACGTGCATACTATGAGCAAATTGATCTACAGGTGTCACTTCTTTTAAATCATATCCGTTTTCACACAGATACTTCAAATCTCTGGCCAGCGTAGCAGGATCGCAGGAGACATAAACTATCCTCTCCGGCTTCATGGATACCATGGTATTTAAACAAGCTTCATCACAACCCTTTCTGGGCGGATCAACTACAATCACATCAGGGCACTTCAAATCCTCTTCTCCATCCAAAATCTTTTCACCATGAATGGTTCCTTTGGAATAAAATTCCGGCAAAACCTCTTCTGCTTTTCCTACAAAAAACTCTGCATTTTCCATACCGTTAAGACCTGCATTTTCCTTTGCGTTTTCAATGGCCTCCGGAACAACTTCCACTCCGTAAACCCGCTTTGCCTTTTGAGCTAAAAACAAGGAAATGGTTCCAATTCCGCAGTACAAATCCCAAACCGTTTCCTCCCCGGTCAAAGAAGCATATTCCAAAGCCTTATCATAAAGCTTTTTTGTCTGATAAGGATTCACCTGGAAAAAAGAAGGAGCAGAAATATGAAAAGCCACCTCTCCTATGGTATCTGTGATATAATCCTGACCCCATACGCAGATCGTCTTTTTCCCAAGGATGACATTTCCCACCTTGTCATTAAAGTTAACACAAATGGATTTCATCCCCTCCACTTTTGACAATGGAGGAATCAATCGATCACAAAGGCCTTTCACTGCGGCATTTTCATCCTTCGCGTTTACAATGAAACATACCATCACTTCACCGGTAAAAAATCCCTTTCGAATAAGGACATGGCGAAGCAATCCCCGATGGCTTTCTTCGTCATAAGCGGACACCCCGGAGGATTTGATGATTTCTTTTATTTCTTCATTTACATCCGTACCCAAGTAACAACGGTCACTTTCCACAATACGATGGGAATGAGGACCGTAAAATCCCATTATAAGATTTCCATCCTTGTCACAACCTACCGGATACTGAGCCTTGTTTCTATAATGATATGGTGTTTCCATGCCAACAATAGGCTCCATCACCTGGTCTATTTTTTCCCTTGAAAATCCACCGATACGAAGGAGTTTCTCCCGTACCAGATGTTCCTTCATGGAAAGCTGAGCCTTATAATCCATCTGCATTATCTGGCATCCGCCACAACGTCCAGCCATGTCACATTTCGGTGTCACACGGTCTTTTGAAGGCTCCAAAATCTCAATTACTCTGGCAAATCCGTACTTCTTTTTTAGCTTTGTAACGCCACAAAGGGCACGGTCCCCGGGAATGGCGCCTTTTACAAAAAACGTCATTCCATCGAAGTGACCAATGCCCTCGCCGTTTACGGATACATCTTCAATTTCAATTTCAAAAGTATCGTTCTTCTTCATTTATACCTCTTCTTTTGAGGTGCGACGAATATTCGTCTCCAAAAACTTGTTGTAACCCTGCCACTCGATACCTGCGGTAGGAGTGTTTAAAGCTTCCTTCATGGTTTCCATTTTCGCATCGATGTTGTCAGCAAAACTCAATGCTACAGCTTCCATCAACGCAGGTTTTTTCGGTGAACCGTATTCCAATTCTCCATGATGGGACAAAATACAATGTACCAATTCATTTGCCTTTACCTTCGGGAATTCCGGAATGGTACGGATGACATCACGAACCATCTCTGCACCCATAACAATATGTCCCAAAAGCTGTCCCTCATCGGTATAATCATTTTCCGGATAAGGAGATAGCTCTTTTACTTTTCCAATATCGTGACAAATCGCTGCTGTCAAAAGCAAATCTCTGTCCAAATAGTCATAATGCTTTGCAAAGAAATCACAGTTTTGTGCCACACTTAAAGTATGTTCTAACAAGCCTCCCACAAATCCATGATGAACACTCTTTGCAGCAGAATGGAAGCAAAATGCCTTTTGGAAATCTTCATTTCCAAAGAATGTCATTAACATCTTTTTCATATAAGGAGCGGATATGGTGTCGATCAAAGCCAACAACTCCTGATACATTTCACAGGTATCCCTGTCAGAACAGGGAAGATAATCCTCCGGTGTATATTCTCCCTCAGAAGCCTTTCTAACCTGTCTCATGTTCAACTGGATCATGCCGTTAAAGGAGGTCACCTCTCCACATACCCAAATATAATCTCTCGCTTCGAAATCATCGATTCCCGGACTGTCCGGATCCCAAATCTTTCCATCTACGGTTCCTGTTTTATCCTGTAAGGTCACGGTCCAATAGGTCTTTCCGGTCTTTGTCTGTCCGGTGGACACTCTCTTACAAAGATATATTTCCTTAATCTTGTCTCCCTCTTTTAGTTCATTTAAAAAACGCATATTATCTCAACTTTCTAACCTTATTATTTTCATAAGGAAACTCTATTGTAACAGACTTATTCCAATAATTCCATTTCCTGTGAAGGTAGGTCTAATCCATTTTCCCTACTCTTTAAAAGTCACGATGGTAACACCGGCATCTCCTTCACCGTATTCACCTAATCGATAGGATGCCACGATTTTATTTCGCCGTAAGAAATCATGTACCGCACTCCGTAGCGCGCCGGTTCCTTTTCCGTGAACCACCCGTACCTGTCCCAAATGGGAAATGTAAGCATCGTCTAGGTATTTGTCCAAAGTCACGATTGCCTCATCCACTGTCATTCCCAAAAGTTGGATTTCAGCGGAAATGGTTGCAGACTTGTTAAAGGCACCCGCACCTTTTGCAATACCGGCCTTTCGCTGCTTCTTAGTAGGTTTTGCATAAGGATTTGTCTCTTCCAGCAAAATCAAATCGGAAATATTTACCTTCGTATGCATAATACCCATTTGCACTTCCAAATCTCCCTTTGCATTCGGCAGGGTATGTACGGTTCCTGTAAGATTCATGGAAACCACCTTCACGCCATCACCAATGTGCAAGTCCTTTGCCGCAGGGGCTTTATGATTTGGCTTATTCACCGGCTGCACAGATTTTGACTGGGTATTTTTCAACTTCTTTCCAAGCTTGGCTCTTTCCTGCTCCAACTTGGACATATCCGGATTCATATCCCCGTATTTATTAATGTTTCGAATCGCTGCATCTGCATTATTCTTTGCATCCTGCAAAATATTAGAAGCCTTTTCATTGGCCTCCCGAAGAATTTTTTCTTTTTGAAGCTCCAGTTTGTCCATCTTCTGAGATAGCAAATGTTTTAATTCTTCTGCCTCTTTTCTTTGACGGGCAATATCTTCTGCCTCTTTTTCCATGGACACCCGTTTTTGTTCCAAGTCCACAAAAAGGTGGTCGAAGGATTTGTCTGTCTCATCCATCCGTTCCTTGGCATCTTGTAACACATCATCTGACAATCCCAACTTTTTGGAAATGGCAAAAGCATTACTCTTCCCGGGAACTCCAATCAAAAGACGATAGGTGGGTGACAGGGTTTCCACATCAAACTCGCAACTGGCATTCTCCACATCCTTTGTAGATAAAGCATAAAGCTTTAATTCTGCATAATGGGTGGTGGCCATGCAAAGAGCCCCAAAGTTATGAACTTCCTCTAAAATTGATGTAGCCAAAGCCGCACCTTCATTGGGGTCCGTTCCGGAACAAAGTTCGTCAAACAACACCAAACTGTATCCGTTTTTCTTTTTTAATCCATCCAAAATGTGGACAATATTGGTCATATGAGATGAGAAGGTGGATAAAGACTGCTCAATACTTTGCTCATCTCCAATATCCCCGTAAATCTCCGTAAACAATGGAATCTCACTTCCATCCTTTGCGGGAATATACAGTCCGCTTAAAGCCATTAAGGAAAGAAGCCCCACTGTTTTCAACGCCACAGTTTTTCCGCCAGTGTTTGGACCGGTGATAATCAAAGAATGGAACTCTTCTCCCAAAGTCACACTAATAGGAACCACCTTGTTTGCATCCAAAAGGGGATGTCTGGCAGATTTTAAAATCACAGCGCCCCCTTCTTTGATTTTTGGCGCAGAACCTTCCATCTTTTTGGCCAAAACCGCCTTTGCAAAAACAAAGTCCAACTTGGATAACAAATAATAGTTTTGTTTTAATTCCTCTATGTGTTCTTCCACCTGAAGAGAAAGATCCTTTAAAATCTTTGCAATTTCTTCCTTTTCCTGAAGTTCCAACTCCCGTACTTCATTGTTTAATGCCACTACTGCCATGGGCTCAATAAACAATGTCTGACCTGAGGAAGACTGATCGTGAACCATACCATTGATGACAGACTTATACTCCGCCCGCACCGGCAGACAATAGCGACCCCCTCTGGTGGTAACCACTGCGTCCTGGAGGCAATCCCTTACAGAAGGTTTGGAAAGCATGGCATTTAACTCTGTACGAATCTTCTCATTAGCCCGATGCTTAGCGCGACGTATTCCATGAAGTGCCACAGATGCATCATCGGCAATCTCATCCTCACTTAAGACACAGCGGGTGATTTCTTTATACAATGAATCCACAGGAGACAATTCGTCAAAGTATCCTGTCAAACTGTCAAAAATCTCATTTCCTCTGGCATCAGTGGAACCATACCCCTGGGCTCTTTTTGTCACAGCCAAAAGCTGGGCTACCAAAAGGAGTTCCCCGGCATTTAAAGAACTTCCGATTTCCAGTCGTTTTGCATAGGGCACCATCTCCGTAATTCCCGCAAAAGAGATTTCTCCATACTTGAAAATACGAGTTAAACCATCTCCCGTCTCTTTGATGTTTTTCTCAATTTGAGAAAAATCCTTTAAGGGTTTCACCTTTTCACAAAACCCCCGACCGGCATCCGATGTGGCGCACTGTGCCAAAGTCTCTATGATTTTATAAAATTCTAATGTTTGTAATACCTTTTTATTCATGAGAAACATTGTATCTGATTTATAGCAAAAACTCAATGAATGCCCGTATTTAAGCGCAAAAAAACAACCCATGACAAATGCCATGGGCTGTTGAAATCTTTATTAGTCGGTTACCGATACAGGTGATGCATAAATTCTAGTGGTACTAAAGTATAAGGTAAGTGATGCAGAACCATTTTTCGTACCGGTTACATCATAATTTCCCCATACAGATTCTCTCTGATAACTTTCACAGTGAGCCTTCTTTAATTCGGAAACAGAAGAACCATATCCACCGTTTTCACGGTTTAATCCTGCTGCCTGCCAAATAACATTGGTAAAGGTAGTAAGTGAAAGGTAAGGAACAACATCCTTTGTATCTCCCAATCTCTTAACGGTACCCTCACGAGAAAATCCGTTAATTACCGGTGAACCAAAGCATACAGTATTTAATACATTGTAGTTATTCTTGATGGTGTCATCGCTGGCAGCCTGCTGTGCAACCATACCACCAAGAGAATGACCGGCAAAAATAATATTGGAACCTGAAGGAATATTGTTTACAACCGCCTTACGAATGTTCTTGATGTATTTGTTGTCCTGTTCGAATCCTACCAACAAATCGGTCCACCATCCTGTAGACTGATTTTCGGCATCCGTATCAGTACCGGATAAGGTAACAACATACACATCTTTTGTTGTGTACCACCACAAGGTCTTTGTTTTTAACTGACCTTGAGTAATAACGATTGGTCCTTTCTTTTGAACATCGGAATAACCAATCTGTACCAGACGAGCCATATCAGACGCGTCATCAAAAGTAACTGTTTGTCCGGAAGTAACTTGTGCATAGGTCTCTGCTACCAACTGATCATTTGTCTTTTCTGCTGCAAATGATGTAATACTCATCCCAAAAACCATGGTTGCAGCCAATACACCTGCAAAAACTCTTTTTAACCCCTTTTTCATTTAAACCTCCTAAAAAAACAAATCGCTTTCGGAAACTATTCTCCCAGACTCCGCGTTTCCTTTTCCCTTATCACTATTTTATTTTTTCACGAGGAAACTTACAATGTACAAAAGCGTTTCCAATCACTGAAAACTATACAAATTTTCAAGTTATGTTTTGTGCACTTTTAAGAAGTTAACCTTCACATATCTCTCTTCCCATTTGAAGAAGCATCTTTCTGTCACTGGCAATCGTAGAACCGGAGGTAGTTAGCATATTACCTGTTATAGTTGCACTTGCTCCACCTAAAAAGGCTTTTTTACCATCTCCTTCAATCAGCTTTCTTCCGGCTCCCAAACGAATATCCGCCTCCGGATTAATCATTCGGAAAATAGCTATGGTCCGAAGAATTTCTTCCTCCTTTAGCTGCGTCACCTTTTCTAAAGGCGTGCCCGGAATAGGAATCAATGTATTAATCGGGATAGAACCTACTCCCAACTCCTGTAAGTCAAAGGCCATCTCTATTCTGTCATCCATATTTTCTCCCATTCCGATAATACCACCAGAACATACCTTTAACCCTGCTGCCTTTGCTCTTTTAATATTTGCAATTTTATCATCAAATGTATGAGTAGTACAAATGGAAGGAAAATACCCCCGGGAGGTCTCAATATTATTGTGATAACTCCTTACTCCCGCTGCATACAGTCTTTCAAACTGTTCCGATGTCAAGAATCCCAAAGAAGCGCAAAGAGATATATGCAGATTTTCATGGAGTTTCTTATATGTTTCTATAATAGAATCAAAATCCTTGTCCGAAGGATGATGACCGGATATTACAATGGCAAATCTATCTACACCTTCCTTTTCATTATTTCGAGCTTCTGCATAAATCTGATCAAAATCCATAAGGCCATATACATCACATGAAGTATGATGATGACCGGACTGGGCACAAAACTTACAATTTTCTCCACAGTTTCCGCTTTTTCCGGCAATAATGGTACACAAGTCCACTCCATCGCCCACAAAAAATTTCCTTAATTCATCCGCCTGTTCCATTAAAACCGGAAGTTCGCAATCCTTTAGATATTCAATCTCATCTCCTCTTTGAATACGTTTCCCCCGGCGAATATCCTCCGAAATCCGAACAACTTTTTCTTCGTTCATACCCATTTATTTTTTTTCCTCCAATTCACTGCTGCCAGTGATAACACAAGGGAACAGCCCATTCCAATCAGTGTAAAATATGATAATAATCCCTCAGAAACTCCCAACGCAATTAATGGCATTTTGAAATAGTTTCCAAGAATTCCAAAGACTCCTCCAAGGATAACTGCTGACATCCATAAGCCTTTCTTTAACTCCCGTTTCCCATAGGCAAAAATCGCAATCGCCAAGGGGAAAATCACACCAGGGGTATATACAGAATAGGCCCCTGTTAATAAGTTCATAATATCGCTTCGACCAAGCATAGCCAAAAGCAAAGCCGCTCCTCCCAAGGCAACTACGCTTATACGCACATTCATAACACTTTCCTTTTTCACAATATCCTTTACCAAAATACTGGAGGCATTAATGATACAGGTATCTGTTGAAGAAACAATGGCTGACAGCAATCCAAAAATAAGTAGAATCGCAATTGGCTTAGGCAAAAGAGATATGGCATACATGAGCACACTTCCCTCTCCGATTTCATCAGGCGAAATATTATATTTCATCCACATACCAACCAGAGTAATCACAAAAGAAAAGACCAAAAGCAAAAGGCCAGCTATTGCTGCAGATTTCTTCGCCGTTTTTCCATCTTTAGAAATGAAATTTCGGGACATAATATCCGGCCCTAAAAAATATACTCCTCCAATTACAAAAAACTGGGTAAAGAGATTCATTGGTCCATAGTTTTCATTCATCAGCTCCATATTTTCTGAAACAGATGCTGTATCACCGCCAATTCCCCAGAACAAATAGCCCATACAGCATAAAATTCCAAGGAAAATAATTCCCAATTGAATCTTATCAGTTTTCACTACAGACATCTGTCCACCAATGGCGGTATAAGCAAGTACAATTATGGAAACTGCAGCAAACACCAAAGTGTTTTCTTTTCCAAGTGCAAATGTAATCAAACTTTTCATTGCAACAAACTGTCCTGCAATTACCCCAATCCATGAAACAACAATAATCAATGCAATTACGGTTTCTGCTACTCCTCCTACTGTCTTTTTTGCTAAATCCGGTAAGGTATCCGCATTGATACTTCGTACCTTTTCGGATAAAAACACGGACTGCAATACCAAGCCCAAGGCTCCAAATGCTAACCACCAGATTCCCGGAAAGCCAATGGTATAAACAGTATCCGTAATTCCAATGGTGGTGGAGGCTCCTACCACCGTAGCCAACAGTGTCATAATTACCGCCCAAAGGGACTGATTCTTTCCTGCTACGGAATAATCCGTAAAGTTTTTAATCTTTTTCAAGTCCAGCACACCGATCATAAAAAATATCAAAAGATATAATCCCAGTGCTACAAAAAATTCTCGTGTCATAGTATTTCACCCTTCTTTTCTTTTTTGCCTGTATCGTTATACCAAAGAAAGGCATAGATTGTCAACCATATAAACGATAATAGGTTGACATTTTAGCAAACAATACCCCCGGAAAGATTTCTCTTCCCGGGGGCGAGGGTTCTTCTACATGTTATTTATGCATTTGTATAAGAACGTTTATACTTCGTCCTTTTTCTTAAATGCTCTTACCAAAATGAGGCAGCAAAGTGCGGCAATTACCACATCACAGATAATCATAATTACCTTCCAGCTAGCCATTCCTGTAGAGAGATTTTCTTCATAGTATGCACGAGAATTTGCTACTACGTAAAGAATGTTCTTAGCTGAGGTTCTCATTGCCTGCTGAGCTCCGTTTGTATCACGGAAACGTACATCATTTGTCTCGGTAGGATAGTTAACAAGCATCAAATCTGTACCATTTCTGATTGCCTGATCTGCGCTCATGTATCCGTATACACCAAAGTAATCGGTTTCAACGAATCCCTTGAATCCCCACTCGTCACGAAGTACGGTCTGTAATAATTCAGAACATCCGCCTGCCCAACGGTTACCAATGTAGTTGAAGGAAGACATTACCGCAAGGCAGCCTGCATCCTTTACACATTTTTCGAAAGGCTTCAAGTAAATTTCACGGATTGCCTGCTCATTTGACCAGGTACAAAGCATATCACAACGGTTGCCTTCCTGATCATTTAATGCAAAGTGCTTCATGTAAGCGTAAACACCCTGAGACTGTGCACCGGCAACAGCGTTTGCTGCAATGTATCCGGAGATGACACCGTCTTCTGAATAGTACTCAAAGTTACGTCCGGCAAAAGCGGTACGATGGATATTCATAGCAGGAGCATACCAACCGGAAACATCCATTTCATTTGCCATCTTACCAATGCTTTCACCAAATGCATTTGCCAAATCTTTATTCCAGGTTGCTGCAATTACTACACCAACAGGGAATCCGATTGAACCTACACCGGTGAAGTTGTTGTTGATAGATGCAGGACCGTCACAGTCGTTGGTACGTACTTTACCAATGCTGTCAACGGAGTTGGTCTGATATCCACCTAAGGAAATCAAAGCGTTCATATCATCTAAGGTCAACTGATCCATAAAGGTATCCCACTGAGGATCATCCTTATCAAGTCCGGCCATGTCTGCCAAAGTCAATCCGGAAGACTTTCCGGTTGTAACAGCTTCTGCATCTGCATCTTCATCTTCTGCAACTGCATCTTCTGTTAAGTAATTTGAAATATTGTAGAATCCTTCTTTTACATCATCTGCCATTTCATAGTTCGCAGGTGCTGCAGTAGCTTCTGCATAGTTTGCAAAACCATCTGCTCTGGAAAGATAGGTAAGTCCACCGTTTGCAAAATCAAATGCGTTTGTAGCGGTAGTCTCGTCTGTTGTATGAGCATCAGTTACAGTTGCTCCAACAGTGTAAACCTGAGAATCCAAAACTGTGTGGGAATCAGAATTAATAGAGATGGTATAATCTCCTTCTTCCAATACATATCCCTTAGCATTTACGTAATCGTAAGAAGCCATATCTTCTGCATCAAAGCTTACAGTAACAGTTGCAGATGCACCGGGTTCAATAACGTCAGTCTTTTCAAAAGCAACTAAGTTCGCAGATGCTTTTTCAATTCCGCCGTTGGTGTAAGGAGGATTGAAGTAAACTTCTACAACATCCTTACCTGCAACATCACCTGTGTTTGTAACAGTTACATCAAAGGAAATCGTTCCGTTTGATTCGCTGATTTTACCCATCTTCTGAGAAAAGCTGGTGTAAGAAAGTCCGTATCCGAAAGGATACTGTACAGTAGCATCATAATCAATTAAGCCTTCTGTTGCTGCTGTTTCATAGAATTTATAACCTACGTAAATTCCTTCTACATAGTTTATGAAGGAAACGTTTGCAGTAGTTTCAGTTCCTGTAAATCCAACGGATGTATAGGAAAAATCATCCATGTTGGAGTAATTGAAATCACCAAAGTTGTTCCACCAAGGAGTCTGCTCCATATCGTATACATAAGTATCAATAAGTTTTGCAGAAGGGTTTACAGCACCGGTAACAATTTCACCAAGAGCTGTCATACCTACATGTCCCTGACCTGCTGCCCAAAGTACACTCTTAATCTGGGGATGTTCCTCTACAAATCCCATTTCAAAAGCGTTGGCACCGTTGTACACAAGTACAACCTTGTCGAAGTTTTCGCAAACCAAATCGATCATTTCTTCTTCACGGTTGGTAAGCTGTAAGTAATGGTCACCTTCGTCCCAATCCTTACCTTCGTTTAAAGAATCATCATATACACCTGCTGTATATGTAGTTCCATCCTGATAGCTTCCATCTACAACTGCTGTCATGTCAGAAGGAAGATCCGCACCTTCTCCACCGGAACGGGAAATAACAACCATTGCAGTATCGGAGAATTCTTTTGCATTGGCAATTAATTCATCAGAGTAAGTAGATACGTTGGGTTCGGGAAGTGTCCAATCCTGGTTCCACATTCCTACTTCCGGTCTGTCTGCCTTGTACTCTGTATAGAAAGAAGTTAATTCCTCATTGGTTTCAATTCCGGCATCCGCCAAAGACTGAAGAATATCTACGGTTTCATAAGCATCATTTAGCGCACCTGATCCGGCTCCACCTAAAATAGGATTGGTAGAAGCCCATCCAAACACATTCAATTTGGTATCTGCTGCCAAAGGTAAGGTATTGTCATCATTTTCCAACAATGCAATTCCTTCTTCTGCAATATTTACAGCCAAATCTTTTGCTTCTGCAGAGGTTTCATCGGTAATGGTACCGCTTCCGCTTACCAAATCCAACATGGTGCTCATAGGTCCGGTACAAATCATGTTTACACAAACCACAACACCAACAATCATTCCTACGGTAGATACTCCACCGACTCTTCGCTTCAAAGGCTGCTGCTTCTTGCGAAATACAATTTTTACAATGATACCGATTGCCAAAATAACAGCAATAGCAACCAAATACCATTTGATGGATGACAGGACGTTAGCCACGTCATCTAAATTAATAGATAGCATAATATTCCCTCCTCTTTTTTGCTCTCTCTTCTCTATTGTTACCCTCTCTTGTATTAAGCTTCTTTTACCTGTTCTCCTTCAGGAAAGATAATCTTGTTTACAAAGAAGAAAATAACCATTGATACACCACCGTTTAATACGGTTGTTCCAATATTGTAAATAAAGTCCGGAACATACATACCGGCAACTGCAACCCACACGCAGTTGATGGAATTTACAATACAGGTAATAATGCAAAATGCAATTACATACCACATTCCCTGATAAGCAATGTTTCCTTTGCTTCGGAATACGAAGCTTCTTTGAATCGGGAAGTTAATACACTCTCCCACAACCATTGCTACCATGTATGCACAAAAATAAGGTAATCCGCCGTGAGCGGCATCATATCCCAAAATGTTCCACTGGAAGGTCTCTCCAAACAGTGTAACCGGAATTCCCGGCCATCCGAAATCCACCATGGGAAGTCCAGAAAAAGCTGCGGGCAAAAACTGTAGAAGTAAATACTTGAATACTGTGATTAAATTGCTGACAATTACAAACAATCCTCCTTCGCGAATCCACTTCGCTGCTTCCGGATGCTTTTCAGCAAAATCATTCCAAAACTTCATTCCCTTTTCCTCCTCTAACCTTTGATAAGTTTTTCAAATTTTTTATTCTCTCTCGAGTTTTTGATAAAGCCGGAGATTACTTTTCCAAGTCCGCTCCAGAAATGTCCGTTGATAATAGATACAATACCGTGAACCATATTCATATCAGCCATACCACCGCTCATCTTGGCAATGGCTCTAAAGGGCATGTTATAAATAAACAAAATGTTCAAATCCGGTACGCCGCTTTCATCCGCTTTCTTTTTCATAGCTGTCAGTCTCTTGTACAAGAATCTTGCCAAACCACTCTTTGCATAATACATCTGGCAAATCGCATCATTGGCACCCAACTGACCGTTCCAGCTTCCGGAAGGAATGGAATATCCCAACAAAGCCTCAAACTCTTTGTCTGTAACCGCCTGAATCTTTCCGTCGTAATAATCCTGCATGGTGTTGGTATGGTAAGGATAAACCGTAACATTTCCCTCCACATACTTAGATGCACTCAAGCGAATATCTGCTGAAGATGAACCAACCAAGATATCGTAGTTACCGCCTTCTACTTCCCACTGATTACTCTTTACATTCCAGAAACGGAAGGTCTTGTCATCAAAAGGAATGGTAACTGTCTTAGATTCACCGGACTTCAAGAATACCTTTTTAAAGCCTTTTAACTCTTTCTTCGGGCGGAAGATTTTTGCATCCTTCAAAGCCACATACATCTGGCAAACCTCTGCCCCGTCAAATACACCTGTATTCTTCAAAGTGAAGGTCACACCATTTTCGTCTACAACCACATCGGAGTATTCAAAACTGGTGTAGGACAAACCAAATCCGAAGGGATACAATACATCTACCCCTGCAGTATCGTAATAACGATATCCTACAAAAATACTTTCTCTGTACTCAGAATTACGTTCCGGTGCCGGATAGTAACGGTATGCCGGTGTATCTTCCAGACGTCTGGGAATCGTTTCATTTAACTTACCGGAAGGATTTACGCTACCAGTTAAAATATCCAATGTAGCAGAAGCTCCTGCCTGTCCGCATAAATACATATGTAAAAGTGCCTTAAAATGATGATGCCAAGGCATTTCAATAGCAGAACCAGCACTGATTACACCAACCAAGTTGGGATTTGCAGCTCCAAGTTCCTGCAATAATGTGATTTGGTTCTGGGGGATTCTCATATGTTCTCTGTCCAATCCCTCCGATTCTGAAATCTCGTTTAATCCGAAGAAATATAAAACCACATCTGCCTGCTTTGCCAAATCCACTGCTTCTTTTCGCATGTTGGCATCTTCTTCACCGTTTCTCAAATATCCCTTGGAAGTTCCTACTACCTGTAATCCGTAGTCCCTTACCAAAGAAGTAATGGTCTCCACCTTTGTGGGATTTACCAAAGAAGAACCTGCTCCCTGATAGCGGGGTTCAAAAGCGAAATCTCCGATTACTGCCACCTTTGTTTTTTGTTTCAAAGGAAGGATTCCGTTTTCATTCTTTAAAAGCACTGCACTTTCTGATGATGCTTTTTTCGCAAGTGCATGATGTTTTTCCACATCAAAAGCGCTAGGCTTGTTCTTTGCATTTTCACTTAAGGTGATTACAGCATCCAAAAGATTGTCTACTCTTGCATCAATATCTGCTTCTGTAATCTTTCCTTCTTTCACTGCATCCATCAATTCTCTTGCAGAAGAAAGGCCGGGATTTGGCATTTCCAAATCACTGCCGGCTTTTACACCAAGGGCATGATCATTACTTGCGCCCCAATCAGTAATTACAATTCCGTCAAATCCCCAATCATCCCGAAGAATGTCTTTCAAAAGGTGCTCGTTTTCGTTGGCATATACGCCATTTATTTCGTTGTAACTTGTCATAATTGCCTTGGCATTTGCCTCTTTAACGGCAATTTCAAATCCTGTCAAATAAATCTCTCGAAGGGTTCTTTCATCCAATACTGCGTTCATTGCCATACGACGCATTTCCTGAGAGTTTACTGCAAAATGTTTGGGGCAGGAGTAAACTCCTCTTTCCTGAATACCCCTGGTGTAGGAAGCTGCCATTTTACCGGCAAGATAAGGATCTTCGGAAAAATATTCGAAGTTTCTTCCACACAAAGGGCTTCTTTTAATATTTAACCCTGGTCCAAGTAAAACGTTTACGCCCTGAACCATTGCTTCTTCACCTAAAGCATCTCCTAATTGTTCTCCCAACTCTTCATCCCAGCTGTTTGCAATTGTAGCTGCCGTAGGAAAACAAGTTGCTTTTAATGATTCATTTAATCCCAAATGATCTCCGGCTCCGGCCTGCTTACGGATTCCGTGAGGTCCGTCAGAACAAAAGATGGATGGCAAATTGTGCTTTTTGAAATCCCAGGTTTCCCATTCTCCCTTTCCTCCGAGAAAAGCGGTCTTTTCTTCCAAAGTCATTTGTTCGATAATATCCTGATGCTTCATAAGCTCCCCTTTCTTTTATTCGATCTATACATAATTTTCATATTTATCATATAAAAAAAATAGCACAGGATGTTTTCCTGTGCCATTTTTGTCACAAACGGTCATTATTTGACTCAAACTGTATAGAATTTATCTTGGTGAAGGGATAAGGATTTTTAAATCAAACCACTGATCTTTCATGTTGTATTCTACATAGCCCTTGTATTTTTCCACTGTGTAATTTATGGATTTTACACCGAATCCATGGTTTTTCTTGTCCCTCTTCGTGGTAACCGGAAGGTCATCCACAATCTTTGGCTGCTCCTCGCAATAATTGCTGATTTGAATGAGGACAAACTGTTTCTGTGCGGAAATTGACATATGAATCAGTCGCTTATTCTCATCTCGTAACAAAGAAACAGCTTCAATAGCGTTATCAATGGCATTTCCGAAAATGGAACAAATATCCGCCACGTGAATAAACTCTAACAGTGTTCCGTCCGCCACGCAGGTAAGTTTGATTCTATTTCTTCTGCAGTCAGCCATCTTTCCTGCAATAATGGTATCCAATACCGTATTCCCCGTCTGAATCTCTGGGCGATAATCCTCCAGTTCTTCCTCAATCTGACGTATCCATTCTTCCCTTTTTTCCTCAGACATTTCCGCACGCAATCCGGCAATTTGGTGTTTCAAATCATGGTACTTAATATTAATCATATCCATACCGGACTGGTAGCTTCGGTATTTATCATACTGCTCTTTTAACACCGCATTTACAGAGTTGATTTCTTTTTGTGCATTGATTTCACAGATTCGACCTTTGTAGGCAAAAATCATAATCAAACCGGCAAAGTCCACCAGCGTACGAATGTAAAAAATATCGGAATCCAACGCCCCGGAAAAAGGCGTATGCTTTGTAATAAAACTAATGTTACTTAGGGCAAATACTACGATGGTTAAGCTGGCTACCGCTATTAATTCATTGGAAGTAATATCAAAAAACTGAAGGCTTTCCCTACTTCCTTTTTCCATGAAATACACCACATAATAAATAAGTCCGTAGGATACCAACAAAACCAATAGTTGCACCCACCACTGTTTATTTGTAATAAAAATAAAACTAGCCAATTGCCATTCCAAAGAAGCTGCAAACTCTGCCGCAATTACCGAACTGGCAGTGTAATAGGCAATTACCTTTCGGTCCGCCTCACAGGTCAAATACAAAAACAATCCCATAAACCCAAAAGCCACCAACATGACGGGAAGCCAATATCTCTCAGAAATATCTTTGGTATAAACCAAAAGAAGAGACTGCACCACCAAGAATACTGCAGACAAAAGCGCAAACCGGTGATTTGAAACCTTTCTTTTTAGCACAAAACAAAAGGTCATACATGCCAACCATTCTGCCAATGCCGTATAAATTCGTGGAATATCATCATATAGTGTCATAATTCTTATCCTTCACTGATGTACTGTGTCAACGCCTTCATAAATTCCTTTTTCTTGGAACGGCTTACCGGAAGATAATCTCCCTGTATTACGCAACAACCCTGTTCAATACCTTCCACATATCTAAGGTTTACCAAATACCCCTTATTGCTGCGGAAGAAGCCATGGCCGGATAAATCGTTGTCATAATCCTGCATCTTGGCTCTGGTTACAAACTGTCCCTCTGTGGTATGGAAAACCAGATTGTGTCGATCCGATTCGATATAGTAAATACTATCTGAGCTCACCCTCTTTAATCCGGCAGGAACATTGATGGACATTTCATATCCGCTTCGTTTATCCAGTCTTTGAATGGCACGGTTCAACTTTTGGGAGAAAGAAAAATACTCCACCGGTTTCACCACATAATCCAAAGCGTCCACTTCATAGCCACGAATGGCATAATCCATAAGGTTTGTAATAAACATAATCAAAACCTTGGTATCCAGTTTTCGGATTTCTTCTGCTGTGGACATTCCATCCATAAACTTCATTTGAATATCCATCAAAATAATATCAAACTGGCACCCAAAGTTTTGAAGCAACTCATCTCCATCATGATAAACCGTTGTATGTATTCTGTTTCCACTGTCATTTTCATACTTACTTAAAAATTCCAGTAAAGTCTGAACATAACTATCTTCATCATCTACAATTGCGATTTCAATCATTTTTTTATCCTTTGATGTCTACGTTTTTCTTGACGGGATTATTGTAGCAGAAAGAATAGATTTTGCAAAATATAATAAAAAAAGACCCATCTTCGGATTTCTCCGAAAATGAGTCTTTATAAAAACTATTCTTAAACTAACTCAAGAACAACTTCTAAAGCGCCATCACCTTTACGCTGACCAATCTTGATGATACGTGTGTATCCACCCTGACGATCTGCATACTTAGGAGCGATTTCATCAAAAAGCTTGTTTGCAATATCAACAGTCTTGGTATCGCGCTTCTTGTCACCCTTTTCAGTAACGGTGTAAACAACTTTGTTGATCTGACGACGAGCGTGAAGTCTGGAAGGAGCATCCTTCTTAATCTTCTTGTCTACTGTATCATATACAGTAACTTTCTTGCCGTCTACAACTTCTTTTACTCTCTTGCCGTCTTTGTCCTTGCGGGCAACCTTAGCCTGAACAGTAACTTCTTCGAAGTTGTCTTTTTCTTTAATTGCAAGTGCAATTAAACCTTCAGCGATCTTTGCTACTTCCTTAGCCTTAGCTTCAGTAGTAACGATCTTTCCGTGCTGTAACAACTGAGTTGTCTGGTTACGGAGAAGTGCCTTTCTCTGAGATGAAGTTCTAGATAATTTTCTATACTTTGCCATTTTTTTACCTCACTTTCTGGCTTTCGACTTTTCTGCCTTTTGGACTTACGAAAAATCATTCATTGAGACGGATTCCCCACCTTTGGAATTACGGGAATCTGTAGTTAAGGGGATTTATTCGTCTCCTGAACGAAGAGATAATCCCAAATCAGATAACTTCTGAAGAACTTCTTCCAAAGACTTACGTCCAAGGTTACGAACCTTCATCATATCATCTGATGTCTTATCACATAATTCTTTAACGGTACCGATGCCTGCTCTCTTTAAGCAATTGTAAGAACGTACAGAAAGTTCCAATTCTTCAATGGGCATTTCCAAAGTCTTATCTTTGCCACCATCAACAGGTGCATCGCTCATGATTTCGATATCATTTGCTGCGTCAGAAAGGTTAATGAAGAGATTTAAGTGCTCACTCAAAACCTTTGCTGCAAGACTTACAGCTTCATCCGGAGCAATTGTTCCGTTTGTATAAACATCTAAAGTAAGCTTATCATAGTCGGTAACCTGACCAACACGTGTGTTTTCAACTTTCATATTTACACGCTCAATAGGAGTGTAAATAGAATCAATAGCGATTACACCGATGGGAGTTTCATCTGTTTTGTTCTTATCAGAACCAACATATCCACGTCCGTTAGTGATGGTAAGTTCCATATATAATTTGCTGTCCGGACCACCATTTAAATTAGCAATCACAAGATCCGGATTCATAACTTCAATGTCGGAATCAAAACGAATATCAGAAGCTCTTACAGGACCTTCACCTTCAAATTCAAGGTAAGCAGTCTTTACTTCTTCGCTCTTATTGTTGTTGCGAAGAGCAAGCTCTTTAATGTTCATGATGATTTCGGCAACATCTTCTTTTACGCCCGGAATAGATGCGAACTCATGAAGAACGCCATCAATCTTAACCTGGCTGACAGCCGTACCCGGAAGAGAAGAAAGCATAATTCTGCGAAGAGAATTACCAAGTGTGATTCCATAACCTCTCTCAAGTGGGTCAACTACGAATTTACCGTATTTTTTGTCGTCTGAAATTTCTGCAATTTCAATATTTGGTTTC
>JAILJP010000068.1 GCA_024694625.1 Lachnospiraceae bacterium
AATGTGCATGCCTGGTGATAACGTAGAAATGACAATCGAATTGATCCATCCCGTAGCTATGGAACAGGGTCTTACTTTCGCTATCCGTGAAGGTGGACGTACTGTAGGATCAGGCCGTGTTGCTACTGTAATCGAGTAATCATTTGTTGATTGTTCAATTATAATAATCAAGGGTTTCAAGCATATGCTTGGAACCCTTTTTTATTTGGCTTGATAGAATGGAGTCAAAGTAATATGATGGAGTTGTAAGTATTGACCGGATTTTAAGGAGAGTAGATATGATAATTAACATTGATCGCACTTGCGGAAGCAAAGGGGGCGCAGTTGCGAAGATTGTAGCTGAAAAGTACGGACTTACCTATATTAATCACGCATACTTAATAGAAATAGCAAAGGAGAAAAAAATGCTGGACCGGCTGACCAAGTATTTTTCCGGTGATGCAGAGAATTTGCTGTTTTCTTTTGATTTAGACGAAGATGGGGAAGAGCAGGGAACGTTTTTGACTTTGCTTCGCCAATTAATGCCGGAAGATAATTTTATTACTGTGGGTGTTTGCGGAAATCATTTATATCGTAAAGAAGGTGCGCTTTCGGTTTTTTTAGCAGCTACGCCTAGGGAGCAGATAAATGTTGTAATGAAGGAAGTGGATGGCATTGATAACGAAGAAGATGCCAGAGACTACATTCGCCAAATGAACGGTCGTAGACGATTATTTCACGAAGCTTTCACTTGTGAAGGCTGGGGCGATCCTTCCAGATATGACCTTTGTTTAAATGTTTCCACCTGTGGGGTTGAGCTATGCGCTGCAGGTATTTGCTATGCGGCAGAGTTTAAATTCCATGGTAAAACAGTAGACCAACAGTAAAAAAGAAAAACTTCTTAAGCATTAGCTTAAGAAGTTTTTTTAGTAGTAGAACCTTCTCCAAAGGAAACTGGTAACCCTAAATGGTTTATCGGAAGGTGGTCGAGAAAAAGATTTTCGAGATCCAGAAATTTTTTGAAAAAATTGTTAGCACTCGCTTGACAAGAGTGCTAACAGGGTGTATAACATAATCAACAAGAGGAAAAGTAAAAGGAAACTTTAAATTATCCTTTTGTTTACCTACAAATTTAATTTATAATGTAAGGAGGAATGACTTATGTTAGTACCTAGTGTTTTTGGAGAAAGTTTATTAGATGATTTCTTTGATTATCCGGAAAAGAGTTTTTCCTTCCGCACCAGCAATGCGAATGGATTAATGAAAACAGATATCAAGGAAGGTGAAAAAGCCTTTGAAGTTAGTATTGCACTTCCCGGTGTGAAAAAAGAAGACATTGAAGTTGAATTGAAGGACGGTTACTTAAATGTATCAGCATCCACCACATCCAAGAAGGATGAAGGAGATGAGAAGTCCAACTATATCCGACGTGAGAGATATTACGGAACAGCCAGCAGAAGCTTTTATGTAGGCGATGTTGTTACACAAAACGACATCAAGGCTTCTTATGAAGATGGCATTTTGATTTTGGAAGTTCCAAAGATTGAGAAACTTCCGGAACCGGAAGAAAAGCATTTGATTCCTATCATGGGATAACAACTTTATGAAAAGGCTTTACATCCCCTGCATATCATTGCAGGGGATTTCTTATAAAATGAGTAACAAATATGAAAAAACAGACAAGAAACTAAGGAGGTGTTTCCATGAATATTCAAAAGTTTACGCAAAAATCCATAGAGGCCATCAATAATTGTGAAAAGCTGGCCTACGATTATGGAAACCAGGAGATTGAACAGGAGCATCTTCTTTTATCGCTGTTGCAACAGGAAGACGGGCTGATTCCAAAACTAATCGAGAAAATGGAAATTGATTTAAATTACTTTACCAACGATGCCATTCAGCTGGTGGAGAAACGTACCAAGGTTTCCGGTGCGGGACAGGTGTACATGGGTAAGTATTTAAACGATGTGTTGGTTCACGCGGAAGATGAGGCAAAAGCCTTTGGGGATGAATATGTTTCAGTGGAGCATATCTTTTTGTCTCTGATTCGAAAACCCAATCGAGCCATAAAAGAAAAATTCAAAGAGTTTGGAATTACACGAGATCGATTTTTGCAGGCTCTTTCAACAGTACGTGGAAATCAGAGGGTGACTTCTGACAATCCGGAAGCTACCTTTGATGCTTTGGAAAAATATGGCTACGACATGGTAGAACGGGCCAGAGATCAAAAACTGGACCCCGTCATTGGCCGTGACAGCGAGATTCGAAATGTGATTCGGATCCTTTCCAGAAAGACCAAAAACAATCCGGTATTAATTGGTGAACCCGGAGTTGGTAAAACCGCTGCTGTAGAGGGCTTGGCTCAGCGAATTGTGGCAGGGGATGTTCCGGAAGGCTTAAAGGATAAAAAACTTTTTGCTTTGGATATGGGGGCCCTTGTTGCAGGCGCCAAATATCGAGGTGAATTTGAAGAACGTTTAAAGGCGGTTTTGGATGAAATCAAAGGCTCCGAAGGGGAAATCATTTTATTCATTGATGAACTTCATACTATTGTTGGAGCCGGGAAAACCGATGGTGCCATGGATGCGGGAAATATGTTAAAGCCTATGTTGGCTCGTGGTGAACTCCATTGTATTGGTGCCACAACATTGGACGAGTATCGTGAATATATTGAAAAAGATCCTGCTTTGGAACGTCGTTTCCAACCGGTAATGGTGGATGAACCTACGGTGGAAGATACCATATCTATTTTGAGAGGGATCAAAGAACGTTATGAAGTATTTCATGGTGTAAAAATTACAGACGGTGCCCTGGTTTCTGCGGCAACCCTGTCTGACCGATATATCTCTGACCGATTTCTTCCGGATAAGGCCATTGATTTGGTGGATGAAGCCTGTGCTTCCATAAAGACAGAAATGGATTCTATGCCGGCGGAGTTGGATGAACTGAACCGTCGTGTGATGCAAATGGAAATTGAAGAAACTGCGCTGAAAAAGGAAAATGACAAACTTTCCAAAGACCGATTGGCAGAATTGCAAAAGGACTTGTCTGAGTTGCGGGATGATTTAAACAACAAAAAGGCAAAATGGGAAAATGAAAAGAACGCCGTAAGCCGTGTGTCTGAACTTCGGGAACAGCTGGAAGAATTGAAAAAAGAAATTGCTGCTGCTCAGCAAAACTACGATTTGGAAAAGGCGGCAGAACTTCAGTATGGACGTTTGCCACAGTTACAGGAACAGTTAGAAACTGAAGAAGAAGCAGTAAAACAAAGAGACATTACTATGGTTCATGAAAGTGTAACGGAGGATGAAATCGCAAAGATTATTTCCCGTTGGACCGGCATTCCTGTTTCAAAATTAAATGAAAGTGAACGAAACAAAACCCTTCATTTGGATGAAGAACTCCACAAACGTGTGATTGGACAGGATGAGGCGGTACAAAAGGTGACAGAGGCCATTATCCGTTCCCGTGCCGGCATTAAAGATCCGGGAAAACCTATTGGTTCGTTCCTGTTTTTAGGACCTACCGGTGTGGGTAAAACAGAGCTGGCAAAAACCTTGGCACAGGCCTTGTTTGATGATGAAAACAATATGGTGCGTTTGGATATGAGTGAGTATATGGAGAAGTACTCCGTATCCAGACTGATTGGAGCGCCTCCGGGATATGTTGGATATGACGAAGGTGGCCAGTTGACAGAAGCAGTTCGAAGAAAACCATATTCTGTAGTGCTTTTCGACGAGGTGGAAAAGGCACATCCCGATGTGTTTAATGTATTGCTTCAGGTCTTGGATGACGGAAGAATTACGGACTCTCAAGGCAGGATGGTAGATTTTAAAAATACCATTATCATTATGACCTCCAATTTGGGTGCACAGGAACTTTTGGAAGGAATCGATTCGGCGGGAAATATTTCCGAAGAGGCAGAAACCCGTGTAATGGCAGAACTTCGCGGCAACTTCCGACCGGAGTTTTTGAATCGTTTGGATGAGATTATTTTCTTTAAACCTTTGACGAAAGACAATATAGGAAATATTGTTACGCTGCTTTTGAAAGAGTTGAATGAACGTTTGGAAGACCGTGATTTGAGGGTGAGTTTGACGGATGAGGCAAAAGCGTATGTAACAGAAAAAGGCTATGATCCCATTTACGGTGCACGTCCCTTAAAACGGTTTCTGCAAAAAAATGTAGAAACTTTGGCGGCAAAGGTAATCCTTTCCGGAGAAGTAGGAATGGGGGATACCATTGAAATCCATGTGGAAAATGGAGAACTAAAAGGGATTGTAAAATCGGCATAAAATTGAGATAATAAACTGTAAAGTTGGACTTGCAATAGGGAGAATGAAATGGCAACGGCGATTTATGTCGAGTTTGATGTTGTTGGTGTTTATATACTGGCGATTTTAATATGGCAACTAAAGAAAAACGTAAACCAACGAACATCTAGAATCTGGTTTGCCCATATGGTGTATTGTTTAATGATTACCATATTGGCGGACATTCTTTGGATTTTAGTGGACGGACAATCATTTTCTGGGAGTGAGGTGTTAAACCAAATTTCCAACATGGTTTATTATTCTTTTGCTGTAGTATCTGTCGGCTTATGGATGAATTATGTATGTACCAGAATCTGGGAGGATTTTCCGCGAAAAGGTAGTGCCTTTTTAATGGCACCAGCTATTTTTTCTTTTCTGTTGTGTATGGCTTCCTTGTCTACAGGCTGGATATTTGAAATAGATCAGAATAATTACTATTACCGAGGAAAGTACTTTTGGATTACCATTGGTATTGGATTGGCATATTATATCGCGTCTTTTATTGTGATTTTAATTCATGTTTTAACCACAAAGAATCAAAAGGCCAAACAGGAAATGACCAGATTGTTTGTATTCTTTGTATTGCCTACGGCTGGAATTGTTTCCGAACTGCTTGTGGATGAAATGCCCGGACCCTGGCCTACTGCAGCGATTTCTTTGGCGATGGTGTTTATGTTGGAACAAAATGCCGAAGTTTTGACAGATGGCCTTACGGGTGTAAATAATCGAAAACTCTTGGAAAGAGTGTTCCCGGAATTGGTGAATGAAGTATCTGAGGATAATCGGCTATATATGTTTATGATGGATTTAGACCGGTTTAAGACTATAAATGATAACTTTGGCCATTCCGTGGGGGATGAAGCCCTTGTGGAAAGCAGTATGATTTTAAAAAATATTGCCTTTTCAAAAAGTATGTTGACCATCCGTTACGGAGGAGACGAGTTCCTCATCTTGGGATTTTTGAAAAACGATGCGGAAGCTTTGGAGTATAAAAAGGATATTATATCTATGTTTGAAGCCTGGAATGAAGAACACGCCAGACCATATATGCTGGGAGCCAGTGTTGGCTATTCTGAGTACCTGCAGGGCTGGAGTGTAGAAGAGTGGATTCGACACGCAGATAGAGAATTATATCGGGAGAAAAAACGCAGACAGCGTAATAATAAGGGGGAAGAATATGTTTAAGAAACCTACGGAAATGAGTAGAAACAATGCTGTATTTGTGACACTGCACGTTGCAATGCAATTAATCATTTTTGCGGCATATTTGTTGGAAGTGGTGAAAGGTTCCAGGTCAGTGCCATATTTTCTGGCGTTGGCAATTATTTTGTGTGTAACCATTGGTGCAGAGATTGTAATGCTTCGTGCAAACCCGGAATCACAGCGGTTGAAGTTTGTAGGGTGCATTGGTTTTGAAATTATGTATGCATATGTACTTCTTACAGCTGCAAATCCGTTGATTTTTGTGTACGCAGTATTGGTAATGGTGTTAACGGTAGTTTATTCTGACCAAAAGTTCACGATTTTGCTTTGTGCCGGTGTAGTAATCCTAAATATTATAGATGTGGTACGGGGGTTACTGGATGGCGTGGCAGATCAGGAAATCCCTATGGATGAGATTCAGGTGTTATCCCTTTTGGTATTGTCCATCTTTTTGTATAACGTTGGAAAAGTAATCATGATTAACAGCGATGAAAAATTGGTTTCCATCGAAGAACAAAAAGAAGAAGCGGATGAGAAAAATGACGTTATTATAGAAACCGTTGGAAAGCTCAATGATTCCGTAGAAGAGATTTTGGCATCTGTAGATGGACTCGCACAATCTACTTCAGAGACAAAAAATGCCATGCAAGAGGTAACAAGAGGTGCCGGAGATATGGCGGAGACGGTACAGTCTCAGTTGGAAATGACCTCCAATATTGAGCATAGTGTGGATGAAGTAAAAAATGTATCCGATGTAATTGCTGACAATATGGACAGTGCATCCAATGAGGTTTCAGACGGTCGTCAAAATATTCATCTTTTGTTGCAGCGAGTTGGAGAATCCAAACAAGCCGGAGATAAGGTTGTGGCCGAGCTTGAAGATTTGGAGAAACATACCAGCCAGATGCATGATATTACAGAGTTGATTAACAACGTAGCAAAACAAACCACTTTGTTAGCTTTGAATGCTTCCATTGAGGCAGCAAGAGCTGGAGAAGCCGGAAAGGGCTTTGCCGTTGTAGCAGATGAGATTTCCCAGTTGGCGGATCAAACATCTCAGGCTACCGGAGATATTACTACGTTGATTGATGATGTAGCAACTACCTTGCAGGATGTCGTAGTATCCATTCAGGAACTTATGGAATCCAATCAGTTGCAGAATGAATGTGCGGATAGCGCGGCATCTTCGTTTGAAAGAATCGAGCAAAGCACAAAAGAGGCAAATGAAAAGAGCCGGGCTTTGGCTGAGGTGATTTCTAAATTGGAAGAGGCAAATTCTACTATCGTAGACAGTATTTCTACTGTGTCTGCAGTATCCGAAGAAGTATCCGCTCATGCTACGGAAACCCTTTCTTCCACTGAAAAGAATGAAAGCATTGTTCAGTCAGTGGATGAGATGGTTAATTCCCTTAGGGAGAATGCTTCCCGCTTGGCTTCTTTGAACAATAATTAAATGATTATGATATCATAATTACTAATAAATAAAGAGGATTTTTCCTATGAATTGGTACTTCCGATTCTTGAAAAATCCTCTCTTTTTTTTTATTATAGTAATCGGTGTAGTATACCGGAAGGGAAGCCTATGGATATTTTTGAATATATGCGGGCAGAAAATCAGAAAAAAGATTCCCCTTTGGCCTCACGCCTTCGCCCAACGACCTTGGATGAAGTGGTGGGACAGGAACACATCATAGGAAAAGACAAGTTGTTATATCGTGCCATTCAGGCGGATAAAATCAGTTCGGTTATTTTCTATGGACCGCCGGGAACGGGGAAGACCACCCTTGCAAAGGTAATTGCCAATACAACCAAGTCCGAGTTTACCCAGATTAACGCCACCGTAGCCGGGAAAAAGGATATGGAGGAAGTGGTAAACCAGGCAAAGCAGACCCTGGGTATGTATGGAAAACAGACCATTTTGTTTATTGATGAGATTCATCGATTCAACAAAGGTCAGCAGGATTATCTTTTACCTTTTGTGGAAGATGGGACGGTAATACTAATTGGAGCCACTACGGAAAATCCTTATTTCGAAGTAAATTCGGCTTTGATTTCCCGCTCCATTGTTTTTGAGTTAAAGCCCCTTACCAAAGAAAATATAAAAGAAATTTTGCTTCGGGCCGTGAACGATAAGGAAAAGGGCTTGGGAGCATATCACGCAGTCATCGAGGAAGATGCACTGGAGTTCTTAAGTGACATGGCAAACGGAGATGCCAGAGGCGCTTTAAATGCCATTGAGCTTGGTGTGTTAACTACAGAACCTTCTGAGGACGGAAACATTCACATTACCTTGGAGGTGGCTAGTGAGTGTATTCAAAAGCGTGTAGTGAAATATGATAAAACCGGAGACAATCATTACGATACCATCTCCGCTTTTATAAAAAGTATGCGAGGATCGGATCCGGATGCAGCGGTGTATTATTTGGCCAGGATGCTGTATGCAGGAGAAGATGTGAAGTTTATTGCCCGACGCATTATGATTTGTGCATCAGAAGATGTGGGAAATGCAGATCCCATGGCCATGGTGGTGGCTGCCTCTGCGGCTGCTGAAGTGGAACGGGTTGGTATGCCGGAGAGCAAGATTATTTTGTCTCAGGCAGCAATTTATGTGGCCTGTGCACCAAAATCCAACGCGGCTTACGGAGCCATAGAGGAGGCTTGGGCGAAAGTGGAGTCCACAAAGACAGATGCAATTCCTGTGCATTTACAGGACGCCCACTACAAGGGAGCATCAAAGTTGGGCCACGGAATAGGATATCAATATGCTCATGATTTTAAGAATCACTATGTAAAACAGCAGTATTTACCGGATTCGTTGGTGGGAGAAGAATTCTATCATCCCACGGATATGGGTTATGAAAAAACCATCAAAGAGCATTTGGATAGAATTCGTCGAGAGGCGGAATAGAAGCAAAGCTTCAAGGTGACGGAAGCACCTGAATCTTCCGGGGAAAAGAAAAAAGATCACATGAAGGAGGATGGACATGGCAGCATATGCACAGATGTCAAAAGAAGAATTAAATCAGGAAAAAGAAGCGTTGATGCAAGCGTATAAAGATTGGCAGGGTAAAGGCCTTACTTTAAATATGGCTCGTGGTAAGCCGTCAGAAGAACAGTTGGATTTATCCATTGGACTTTTGAACAGCATCGTAGATGAAATGGATGTAGTACGTGAAGAAAAGAATATCGATCTTCGTAACTACGGTGGATTGGAAGGAATTACCGGAGCAAGAAAGCTTTTGGCAACCATGTTGGAAGTTGAGCCTGAAGATGTATTAATCTATGGTAACTCCTCTTTGAATATGATGTTTGATACTATTTCCCGTGCTTGGAACAAAGGTATCATGGGAAATACTCCTTGGGGTAAGTTGGATAAAGTTAAGTGGTTATGTCCTTGCCCCGGATACGACAGACATTTTGCTATTTGTGAGTATTTCGGAATTGAAATGATTCCGGTACCTATGCATGAAGATGGCCCGGATATGGATATGATTGAAGAGCTTGTTGCCAATGATGATTCCATCAAGGGTGTATGGTGTGTGCCGAAGTTTTCAAATCCTCAGGGCGTTGTGTATTCCGATGAAGTGGTTCGTCGTTTCGCAGCATTAAAGCCTGCGGCAAAGGACTTTAGAATTTTCTGGGATAACGCATACTGTGTTCATTATTTATATGATGAAGTTAAGATTTTAAATATTATTGAAGAAACCAGAAAAGCAAACAACGAAGATATTGTGTTTGAATTCTGTTCTACTTCCAAGGTTTCTTTCGCAGGAGCCGGTATTTCAGGTATGGCAGCATCTGAAGCAAACAGAAAAGATGCATTGGCTACCATGACAGTTATGACCATTGGCCATGATAAGGTAAACCAGCTTCGCCATGCAATCTTCTTTGACAGAGGACGTAAAGTTGCAGAGCATATGAAAAAGCATGCAGAACTTCTTCGCCCTCGTTTTGAAATTGTATTAAAAACTTTGGAAAAGAATTTAGGTGGAAAAGAAGTAGGAACCTGGGGAAATCCTAAGGGTGGATACTTCATTACCTTTGAAGCTATGGAAGGTTGCGCAACAAGAATCGTTCAGCTTGCAAAAGAATGTGGTGTGGTAATGACCGGCGCAGGTGCACCTTTCCCTTATCACAAAGATCCCAAGGACAGTGTAATTCGTATTGCACCCTCTTATCCCTCCCGTGAGGAATTAAAGGAGGCTGCTGAAATCTTTACGATTTGTGTTCGTTTGGCTTCTGTTGAAAAGTTGTTGGGTGAATAAAGGAGTAGGACTATGGGAAGAAAGTTTAAGGTAGGTTTTATTGGATGCGGTAATATGGGAACCGCAATGCTAAAGGGGATTTTAGCTTCCGGACAGGTATCTGCAAAGGAAGTTGCGGCTGCAGAAAAATTTGAAGCAGGCCGTAAAAAGATCGAAGAGTTGGGAGTTTATGTTACTTCTGACAATGGTGAATTGGTTCGGGAATCCGATGTAATTTTCCTTGTGGTAAAACCTTACCAGCAAGAGGAAGTACTACCGGAAATCAGAGACAATGTTACTGCTGATCAGATTGTGATTTCAGTGGCAGCAGGTGTTTCTATAAACACAGTGGAACAGGCGCTGATGTCCATTGACGTTGCAGGAAAGATTAAGGTGGTTCGTGCGATGCCAAACACTCCTGCTTTGGTGGGAGAAGGTATGACAGCCCTTTCTGTAAATGCCAATATTACCAAAGAAGATGAAGAACTCATATTGTCTTACTTTAATGCTTTTGGTAAGGCAGAAATCGTACCGGAATCTTTAATGGATGTGGTAACAGGCGTTAGCGGTTCTTCTCCGGCTTTCGTATATATGTTCATTGAAGCTATGGCAGATGCAGCGGTTGCTGAAGGCATGACAAGAGCCCAGGCTTACAAGTTTGCAGCTCAAACCGTGCGCGGTTCCGCTACCATGGTTTTAGAGACTGGAGAACACCCCGGCGCATTGAAAGATGCAGTTTGCTCTCCTGGAGGAACCACCATCGAAGGTGTTTGTGCATTGGAAGCAGGTGGTCTTCGTGCAACCATTATCGATGGCGTTTGTGCAGCTATCGAAAAATCCCGTGACATGAGTAAGTAGGGGACGGTTCTTTCGTCTTCATTTTAGAAATAGAAAAGAGACAGAGGTTTGAGGTGACCCCTTAAAGTTAGACTTTTTTACGAGACGACTTTGGTCGTCTCGTTTTCTTTATGCAGCTAAAAGATGGAGCCTGTATTGAACAGGGCTCATCCATCCTAGTTTCTCTTTGATTCTTTGCTCGTTATAATACTTTATATATCGTTCTATTTCAGATTTCAATTCTTCGTAACTGTAATAAACCACACCATAATAGATTTCTTGTTTTAGCAATCCAAAGAAGTTTTCCATTAC
>JAILJP010000104.1 GCA_024694625.1 Lachnospiraceae bacterium
ATCTCATCCACAAATTCATAAGGGATGCCATAATACGCCTCTCCCATTGCTGCCGATATATCCGTCAATGTATCGCAATCACCACCAAGAGAAACCGCAGTCCGCACAACATCTGTAAAATGCTCTCCTTCCAAAAACGCAGTAATCGCCTCTGGGACAGTCTCCTGACAGCTTTCCACATGATGGTACTTTGGCCGAATCTCATCACAGGTTCTACTCAAGTCATAGCCAAATTCCAATTCTACATACTTCTTTATAAAATCCTTGCGATAGCCATTCCGTGCCAGGTAAATAATCGCCGCCACAGACTCAGCACCCTTTATACCCTCGGGATGATTATGAGTAACCTCCGCTGTCCATCGGGCCACCTCCCTGGTACGCTCCATGCTGTCATAAAGCCATCCCACCGGTGAAACCCGCATGGCAGAGCCGTTTCCATAACTATGATAAGGCTGCGTATCATCACTAAAAAGCCAATGCAAAAATCGTCCGCCATACCCTGAATTTGGATACGCCCTACCATAATTCTTCATAGAAATAATGAGGTTTCTCTTTATCGTGACTTCATCCGCATCTGGTCCTGCATCAATCAGAGCCTTTGCCACAGCAACCGTCATCACCGTATCATCCGTATATACGCTTTCTTTTGTAAAAAGCTTAAAGTCCTTTGTCTTGTCACCGCGATCAAATTCAAATCTACTCCCAACAATATCTCCCATTATTGCACCATACATAAACACACCTCCTGTTTCATAAGGGACGGTTCTTCTGTCTTCATTAATTACGATTTAAAGACAAAAGAACCGTCTCCTTCTACACCTTCTACAATGTGGTCACCCATGCAATATATAAAAGAGGCAATGAAAATAATAAGCCGGCCCACTGGAATACCACGATAAGAATCAAAGAAACAATCAATAAAACCTTTCTTAATCCCTCATCGCTAACACCATGATTTCCGCCACCACCGGATTTCGAATCTAATGCGCTACTCCAAAACGAATACTCTTTGGGATCAAAACCATCACCACCGTTAAAGTCTGACATAACAAGCACCTCCTTTATGAAAAAACCTTTATCTATTTTTCATTATACTCATCATGTGTCCTATAAAAATGACACCTTCTTTTCGTGTAAATTCACTCCTCCCACACTATGAAAAATCGCCTTCATCGTTTCGTATGTTCCTACGTCTGTCTTCATAACGCACACCTCCGTAAACATCTTTTACGACGTCCGTTATTACATGGCTTGATATTTCCTGGATATCATCACCACACTTGGTACGGATCATTCGTAATAAGTATCTGAGGTCTCTGCGATCAGTTGATGATGCCACCAGATGAATGTGAAACTCTTTCGATGTACAAAATATCTGTCGTACAAACGCAGTTCTTGTAGATACATACTTTAATACCCTTTCAAATGCATCAGGATTAGTAACAATATCAACAAGAATGGTCGTTTCATCATCCCTTTAGATGGTGGTATTATATCCACGAATAATACCTGCCTTCTCGAGTTTTAAAACTCTCTTTTTTGCTGCCACTCTGGACATTCCAAGCTTATCTCCAAGTTCCTGAAAAGAGATTCTGGCATTGCCTTTCATTAATTCTAAAATTTTCTCATCAATCTGATCCATAGACCTTACCTCTAATTTCTTTTTGCAGAAGTATTACGCTAATTTAATAGTTCCAGTAAAAAAAGCCATAGGATAGGAAAACAGTTTACAATGACCATCATCAAATTCAATCATAAGTTTGTCCTTTTTTACCATTGCAATAATGCCATTGCCAAAACGACTACTCTGAATTCTATTTCCAAGTAAATTGCTTAATACCGGTACCGGAAACTCTTCTTTAACAAGTTGCTGCTTTATTTTTTTATCTCTTCGTTTTTGATTCTCTTTTAAAAGCGAATCAGAAATAATAGAAACATACATATCATGTTCTTCAACATAATAAGCGTAACTATTCCAATCAAAACATCTTTCTACATGCATCCCAGCAAAATGTTGCGTATAACCCATAATAAAATCTCCCTTAACCCAATAACTAAAACTATGTTTTCTTCTGCAATTTTTCATCATAGATGCGCGCTATCATTTGATACTTTTATTATACGAGGCATTTTGCGAGATGCAATATAGTCGGTTTCGTTTCGTAACTTGTCGGTTTCGATTGTAAACACAAAAAGAGTCTGCTATCGCAAACTCTTTTTGTGCATCCTCTGTATTCTGCCTTATATTTAAATATAAGTTAAAATGGAAGCCTCTCATCTACAACATATTTAATTCCAACTAGTCGCTTACCTATTCTGGTATAATCTCGTAACACAAGTATCATTTGAAAAATCCTACATCAACCTTTTATAGATATCCAACATACTTTCCATCTGATATTGCAATAGCCAATAAGCATTGTTGTATTCCGGTGTTCTTTTTAGAACATTTATAAGTTTTGGATAATACTCCTCGGTTTCCTTAATCATACGATAGATTCGTTCTCGACTAAGCCCCCAAGACATTGTCGTTAAGTTGTTGCAACGATCCAAGCACTTTACAAGTGCTGCCTTTGGATTCTTTGATAATTCGTCATAGTAAGCGTTTAGCATCTTGTCTCTATTTGAATCATCCACTTTTTCATGTGTCATCAAACGAACCAACTCTTTGATTTCGTCTGATACAGGAAGATCCTCCAACGATTTACCGCAGTCCTCAAGCACATCATGAAGCATACACGTTGCAATCACTTCATCATCGATAATCTCCATTGAAAGCGCATGGCATGCAAGATTTAATGGATGATAAATATATGGTACAGAAGACCTTTTCCTCTTTTGGCCTTCATGTGCCTCAACTGCGTAATCAATCGCTTTTAAGGTGTTCGTCAACTTGAAATTCTTAGCTGAAGTCTTCACATAAGTCTTCATATGTTCCCAATTATAAATAGTTTCCTTCGTTTTAAAGACCTTTTGCTTCTCTTCCACTATTGCTGAAACTGACACTCCAAACAGTTCTGCCAACTTAATCAACTTGTCAGTATCCGGTTTGTATTCGTCTCGTTCCCAAGATGATACTGCCTGAAATGTAATTCCAAGTACGTCCGCTACCTGTTCCTGTGTTAGTTTCCGTTCTTCTCTTAGAAATTTAATATTTGTGCCTATGCTCATTTTTTATCCTCCTTACGAATCCATCATAAGGCTTCCCTCTTTTAAATTTTAGCGAGTAGACATTTATATTTCAATCAAATATTCAAGCTCAACTTGAGTCGAGATTGAAATTTGTATTGTACTAATGTAATACGATTACACTGTTAATCAAGAAGCAGGCTTATCCTCTATACAAAAAAAAATCCTATCTTTTTTAATAGACAACGAAATATTAACAAAACCGGATATCATTAGTTATCTTGATTTCTTTATAAACCAGCGCAAATACCAATCAAAATATGAAAAAGCAATTGAAAAATGGAAAAACGACAGTGACTTCATCTCTGATTACAATATCGGCAACTATAAAACATATGGGATAGGTGGCATCTATAATAACACCCAAAGCACCGACTCGTAAGAA
>JAILJP010000120.1 GCA_024694625.1 Lachnospiraceae bacterium
GGCTCATTATCAGCACGATCAGTATTTCTATGATTTGTGTGATGAAAAGGGTATTGTAGCCTGGGCTGAGATTCCCTATATTACCATTCATATGCCTACGGGTCGGGAAAATACCATTTCTCAAATGAAGGAATTAATTACTCAAAATTATAATCATCCCTCCATTATCTGCTGGGCAATTTCCAATGAGATTTCCCTTCAGGGAGTAACCGATGATTTGATGGAAAATCATAAAATCTTAAATGACATCATTCACGAAATGGATCCAACCAGAGTATCTGCTATGGCAAATCTCTTTATGCTGGATACGGATTCTCCTTTGGTGAAGCTTCCGGATATTCGAGGCTACAATCTCTACTACGGATGGTATGTAGGGGAACCCGAGGACAATGATGAGTGGTTTGATAATTTCCATAAAGAGCATCCCGATGTGGTGATTGGTCTCACTGAATACGGTGCAGATTCCACCATTAAGCTTCAGTCTCCAAAACCGGAGAAGGGTGATTTTACTGAAGGTTATCAGGCGCTTTATCACGAGCATATGTTGGAAATGTTGTCTACCCGTCCTTATATCTGGGGCTCTTACGTATGGAATATGTTTGAGTTTGCTGCAGCAGGACGAGTGGAAGCAGGGGATCCGGGAAAGAATCACAAGGGACTCATTACCTTTGATCGAAAAGTGAAAAAAGATGCTTACTACATTTATAAAGCATGGTGGACTACTGATCCTTTTGTTCATCTTTGCGGAAGCAGATATCATGACCGCGTGGAAGAAACTACAGAGATTAAGGCTTATGCCAATGTAGATGCGGTTAAACTTTATGTTGACGGTAAGGAAGTGGGAGAAGCTACTTCTGATAATCACGTATTTAAATTTGAAGTTTCGATTTCAAATGTGCATAACATCAAGGCCGTAGCTGTTGTTGGTGGAAAAGTAGATGAATCTGTTTTTGATGAAATGGAAATTGAAAAAGTAGCAGAACCGAATCCTGAGTATTTTATCAGTGCAGATAAGGTGAAGAACTGGTTTGATGAGGAAGAGGCTTTTGAAGAAAAAGAAGGATATTTCTCTTTGAATTCTACAATGGGTGAGATTTCGCAAAATCCTGCAGGAAAAGCCATTCTCGATAAGATGAATGAAGCTATGACAGCAAAAACAGCAGGCGGCATGGGAGAAGGAGTGGAGATTCCACCGGAAATGCAGGCAATTGTAGCCAGACAGCCTTTAAAGAAACTTTTGGTTCAGGCAGGAATTGCACTGGATAGTGATATGGCACAACAGTTAAACGGAGCACTTTCACAGATTAAGAAATAGAAACAGCGTCATTGTTGATTTTGAAAAGAGGATATAGGAGGAAATTTATGTCAAACTTTCCAAAGGGATTTTATATCGGTGCATCTACTGCGGCACATCAGGTAGAAGGAAACAACATTCACAGTGATTATTGGGCAATGGAGCAGATGGAATATTCTTCATTTGTAGAGCCCTCCTTAGATGCAGTAGATCATTACAACCGATACGCAGAAGATATTAAGATGCTTGCTGATGCAGGATTAAATGCATATCGCTTTTCTATTGAATGGGCGAGAATCGAGCCGGAAGAAGGCAAGTGGGATGAAGCAGAGGTGGAGCATTATCGAAAGGTAATTGCCTGCTGTAAGGCAAATGGAGTAGAACCCATCGTAACGCTTCATCATTTTACCTCTCCTAAGTGGCTCATAGTAAAAGGCGGTTGGGATGATGAAATGGTAATTGATCATTTTGCGAAATACGCGAAGTATATCACCGAACAGTTGGGAAGTGAACTTCACTATATTTGCACCATTAACGAAGCCAATATGCGTCTTCAGATTAAAGCCATTTCAGAGCGTTTCAAAAAAATGATGATGGCAAAAATGCAGGCGGCAGCAGCTGCACCTCAGGAGGAGAAAAAAGAGGAAAGCCTGGAAGGTCAGGTACAGGTTGGATTGAATCTAAGCAATCCAATGGAACGTATGAAACTGACTGCACAGGAAAATGTAAAGGTGTTTGGTACACCGGAGCCCCACAGCTTTGTATCATCTGCTTCCGACCGGGGAGATGAAATTGTTTGCAAAGCTCATTTGGCAGCAAAGAAAGCCATCAAAGAAGTGAATCCGGATATCAAGGTGGGAATCACTCTATCTGTTCATGATATTCAGTGTGTAGAAGGGGGAGAAGCATTGGCGCAAAAAGAGTGGGAAGAAGAATTTTCTCACTATATTCCCTATATTAAAGAGGATGATTTCTTTGGTTTGCAAAACTACACCCGTTCCATTTACGGACCAAATGGTATCGTAAATCCTGCGGAAGGTACACCTCTGACCCAGATGGACTATGAAGTATATCCAGAGGCTTTGGAACATGTGATTCGAAAAGTAAATGAAGAAATGCCCAACGTTCCCATTATGATTACGGAAAACGGAATCGGAACAGCCGATGACAATCAAAGACAGGAGTTTATCAAAGCGGCATTAGCTGGTGTGCAAAATTGCATTCAGGATGGTATTCCGGTAATCGGATATTGTCACTGGTCTTTGATGGACAACTTCGAATGGCAAAAAGGATATCAGATGACCTTTGGTCTTTGCGCAGTGGATAGAACCACACAAACAAGACATCCCAAGGAAAGTTTAAAACTTTTGGGAAGCTACAACAAGTAAGAGGTCTCATATATGAAATTTGGCGTTCAACAAATCATGCTTGGTACGGTGACAAAAACCGAATCCCAGGCATTGGACACATTAAAAAAGATAAAGTCCTTTGGCTATGACGGAATCGAACTAAACGGATTTATGATTCGTCCCAGCTCTATGATGGTTCGTCTTTTGACGAAGGCTGCCGGAATGCCCACCGGAAATGGTGGAAAATATAACTGGAAATTTTTGGTAAAAGAAGCTGGGCTGGATGTAATTTCGTTGCATGAAGATTTGGGAACCATAGAACGAGATATTGACTCAGTTATAGAGGAAGCAAAAAAATTTCATACAAATAAAATTGTGATAACAGGAATGTATCGGTTTGATTATTCCGATGAAAAGGAAGTGGCAACACTTTGTGAGAGATTAAATTCAGCCGGTGAAAAACTTCAAAAAGAACATCTTTCTCTTTTATATCACAACCACAATGTGGAATTTCAAAAATTAAAAGGAAAGACACTTTCACCGGAGAATGATTTTTTAGATCTTACTTCCTATGGAATGATTGTAAAAGAAACGGATGCAAATTTTGTGAATTTTGAAATGGATTCCTACTGGATTGCAGATGCCGGTATTGACCCGTTATGGGTGATGAAGCATTTGGGTGAAAGATTAAAACTGTATCACGTCAATGATAGGGGCAATCGGAAAAATGGAATAGCTATGACTCCTATTATTGGACAGGACAGTTTGGAACTGGGTACAGGAAACATGAATCTCAATGCCCTTGTTCGCCAGGCAATGGATGTAAATGTGGATGGAATCATTTTAGAAAGCCACAGAAATTTTATTGATAAAGACCCGATAGAATCTATTAGAGTTTCAGGAAACTATTTAAATCAGTGGAAATAGGAAGGATGAAGAAACAAAAAGAATTTTTATTGGGATTTATAAATATATAAAAGGGTAAACAAAAAAGGAGGAACTACTATGGCAGAAAAAGGTGGTTTGAAAGGAATGTTTAACGCCAGTGAGCGTGATGGCGTACAGTATCGTAAAGCGAAGCTTTGGGAGATGATACTGGGAAATGCCAACAACGGTTGTGGTATTTGTTTTTATCTTTTGATGATGTATGCAAGTTACATCGCAAGTGAAGGATATGGTATTGCAACTGCTGTGGCAGGTATGATTATTACAGGAACCCGTCTTTTTGACGGAGCAACAGATGCTCTTGCAGCAGCGATTTACGAGAAGTTTCCTGCGAAGCACGGAAAGGTTCGTATCTTTTTGATTGTTGGATGGGTGCTTGCATCTTTAGGTGTATTTACCATGTACAACTGGGCATCCGGAAAATTTAGCGGAGCAGCCGGAATTGCAGTGTTTATTTTGGCATACGTGCTTTATGTAATTGGTTATACCATCAACGGTGTATCCGGAGGAACTGTAGCTACGATTATTACCAATGATCCCACACAGCGTCCTATGAATGGATTTATTTCCACAATGTATTCTTATATTACACCTATGGTATTTAATACCATTATCGCATTTTTGATTTTGCCAAAATATGACAATAAGTACAATGCACCTATGTTGAAGGAAGCTTGTTTCTTATATGCAGGTGTTGCATTATTCTTTGTAATTGTGGCTTGTATCGGATTGAAAAATGTTGATGTGGAAGCTACTTTCGAAGCATTAAATACAAATAAAAAAGATGAAAAAGCATCAAAGATTACATTTAAAGATATGTGGCATGTGTTCAGTGAGAACAAAGAAACCCGTATGTACATTCTTACCGGTGTATCTGATAAGTTTGCTCAGCAGGTTGGTTCTCAGTCTATTATCGGAACTATGTTAAACGGTATCTTAATCGGAAGTTACATGATGTCTACATTGGTAGGAAACTTTTCTATGATTGTTGGTCTGTTCTTCGCATTTGCAGGTGGTGTATACGTGGCAAGAAACGGTGCAAAGAAATCAACCACAGTTTGGTCTTGGGTAGCCATTGGTTTGACCGCAATCAACTTCCTCTTCTTCTGGTATTTGGGAGTAGATGGAATGAAGTCTGTTGGTGTAATGGGTGCACCTGTTATTATTTACGCTGTTATTTATACATTAACAACCGGTGTAAAGATGATTCTTACCACTACAAATACAGCAATGAGAGCAGATATTGTAGACTATGAGTTGGAACGTTCCGGAAAGTATATGCCTGCTGTAATCGGAGGTGTTTATTCCTTTATCGATAAGCTGGTAACCTCTATCTGCTCTACAGTAGCTGCCGTGTGTGTAGCCTTTATCGGATACAGAAACACGGTGCCTCAGATGGGTGATAAGGCCACTCCTGCTATCTTCTGGATGACGATGGCACTTTACTTTGGTCTTCCTGTGATTGGATGGATTTGCAATATTATTGCAATGCGCTATTATTCACTGGATAAAGAAAGAATGGTAGAAGTAGCAAAGAACGTTGCAGCAGCAAAAAAAGAGGCGATGGAATCATGATAGATCGTTTTCAGTGGAGCGGAAAATGGATTTCTCCGGAAGAAAAAATAGAACCGGAAGTCCGTAAAGGTGCAGGCTATTTAAGAAAAACCTTTACGATTTCTTCGAAAGAAGATTTATTGAAGGGAAAAACCCCATGCCTTTTGGCCACAGCTCATGGATTATACGAGGTACATCTAAATGGCAAAAGAGTGGGTGACGCTCTTTTGACTCCGGGATGTGATGAATATAATAAGCGACTACAGTATCAGTGCTATGATGTCACCTCTCTTTTAAAAGAGGGAGAAAATACCATTTGCGTCACCTTGGGAGACGGCTGGTATCGTGGCTGTAACGGCATTGACGGAGTAAGGAATCTTTTTGGAGACGATCTCTCTTTTTTGGGAGAAATTTCCTTGTTTGAAGATGGCACTCAAGGGGAATCTGTTTTAATTACTGATTCCTCATGGGAGGCATCGATGGAAGGCCCCATTACTTTAACGGATTTGGAACTTGGTGAAGACTATGATGCCGGGAAAGAAGGGTTTGATGCTGAGTCATCCCTTTGGCATCCGGCAACTGAAATGGATTTTTCCTATGAGGTATTGGTGCCCGAGGAGACGGTGCCGGTAAGAGCAAAGGAGACCTTTGAGGGAAAACTTATTTCTGTTCCAAATGGTGAAATTGTGTTTGACTTTGGGCAAAACATAGCCGGTTATACGTCTTTTGTAATCAAAAATGCAAAAGCCGGTCAAAAGATAAAAATCGTTCACGGGGAAACCTTGGACGAAAATGGAAATTTTACCATTGCGAATTTCCAACCGGGAGATCGAAATGTATCCGGTGGAATTAAGCAGGAAATAAATTACATTTGTAAAGATGGAGAAAATGTTTATCATCCATTGTTTTCCATGTTTGGTTTCCGCTATGCAAAAGTTGAGTTAGAAGGTGGATTAAAACCGGAAGAAATTTCCATTTCTTCTGTGGCAGTTTATTCTGACATGGGAGAAACGGCAGAGTTTTCCTGTGGCGTGGAAGAAGTGAATCAGCTCTTTTCCAATAGTGTGTGGAGTATGAAGGGGAACTTCTGCGATATTCCTACCGATTGTCCCACCAGAGAACGTGCAGGATGGACGGGAGATGCCGGAGTCTTTGTACGCACAGGAACCTATTTGATGAATAGTTTTTCTGTCTATGAAAAGTGGCTGGCTAATGTGCGTTTTAATCAACACAAAGATGGAAAGATGGCTTACATCAATCCTACCAATGGAAAGCCCGGAAAAATTGCAGAGATGTTTTCTGCATCCGTAGGCTGGGGAGATGCCGGTGTGATTGTCCCCTGGGAAGTGTACCAAAAAACCGGAGATGAAACCGTCTTAAGAGACAATTATGATATGATGAAACGATGGGTGGACTTCTTGTCCAACCGTGCAGGAAAATCCAAAATCAAAAATCGTTTTGGGAAAAATCCTTATCGTAAATATATTATTGATACCGGCATGGACTACGGTGAATGGTGTGAGCCGGGAACAAATGTCATGGAGACCATGAAGGCGGCCTTTGCCAATGGTCAACCGGAAGTGGCTACTGCTTACTTTGCATATTCCTCCGGATTGCTTTCCAAAGTTGCGGAGATTTTGGGCAAAAAAGAGGATGCAAAAACTTACAAAAGCATTTCTGAAAAAGCTACAGAGGCCTACCGCTATTTGCAGGTGAAAGATGGTCATATAGAAACAAAACGTCAGTGTGAACTAGTTCGTCCTTTAGCATTTCATCTTTTGTCAGAAGAGGATGAAAATCGTGCGGCAGAGGATTTGAATCAGATGATTGTTGAAAATGGTTACCATTTGAATACAGGATTTTTATCCACCCCCTTCCTTTGCCAGGTGCTTTGTGAACATGGGTATGTGGATACGGCGTATCGTTTGCTTTTGCAAAGGGAATGCCCCGGTTGGTTGTATGCAGTGACAAAGGGTGCAACCACAATCTGGGAAACCTGGGATGGTATTCGGGAAGATGGAACGGTTCATGATTCCCTGAATCACTATTCCTATGGTGCGGTATCCGGTTTCTTAATCAGTGGTGTTTGCGGTATCAATTATACCTTTGATAAAGTAGAAATCCGTCCTTATGTTCATCCTGATTTGGGATATGCTAAGGCGGCTTACGATTCACCGAAGGGACGAATTGTATCTCAGTGGAGGTATGAGAATAATCACTTCACTTATCACATTGAAATTCCGGAAGGATTAACAGCTGTGGTGGAACTGCCGGAAAAAGAAGCCGTGGAACTGGGCGCCGGAGTCTACGATTTCGCATAAAACAGATCCGTCTTATGAAAGGGCATATGCTCTTTTGTAAGACGGATTTTTTGTGTTTTCTACGGGGAACGTGGTAGAATAGTCCGTAAGAGAGGACCCTTGGGGCCATAGGTTGAAGGAAAAGGAAGACACCCATTTGAGTAAAAAAGTAACGTTAAGAGATATTGCAAAAGAAACGGGAATGGGTCTTGCCACAGTGGGCAGAGCCATAAAAGGAACGGGATATGTTTCTGCGGAGAAGAAAACAATTATCCTGGAGTGTGCAAAACGATTGGACTACGAGATAACACCTGTTGGGAAAAAAGATGGGGTGGTAGGAGTGGTTCTTCCCGATACCTCCAATGCTTATTATGGAAGTTATCTTCGCTATGTGGAAATTGTTTTGGATAAGTTTGGATATCGAACCATGTTGTTTAACACCCTTGGTGCAAAGGGCAGAGTGTCTTTGGCCATTGACCTATGTGAAAGAGGAGTTTTAAGCGGACTGATTATTAATGCCGATATGACCAAACAGGAGCAGGCCAGACTGGAAAAAATCCCAGTGGTGAGTTTGGAGCGATTGTTGGGAAATAGGATTCCCATGGTTTCTTCCGCTCACAGAGAAGGTGGAAAAATAGCTGCCAGGATTTTACTGGAAAACCGTTGCAATGATGTGGCAATTTTTACCGTGCGTCATAAGGTGCCGGTGTATGCCGATGTCCGTATCGAAGAATGTAAACGTATTCTTCGCAGTCATCACATAAAGGTGACGGTGGTGGAGTTGGATTCCGAACTGGCTACCTATACTTACGTGGAGGAGCAGGTGGAGGGATTCCTTCGCAGGCATCCGGAGATTGACGGTATTTTTTCCGATGATATTTCCGCCTATTTTTCGGTAAAAGCTGCCCATGAAATGGGAAAGGTAATTCCCAGGGATTTTAAAGTAGTGGGATATGACGGAAGTGAAATTACAAAGTTGATCCGGCCAAATCTTACTACGATTGAACAGGATATGTATGGACTGGCCAAAACGTCAGTAGAGGTTTTGGAGCGATTGATTACAAAACAGGAAGTAAAAGCCCAGTATCTGATTCCTGTAAAGGAAGTACGGGCGGGTACTACAATGTAGAAAGGGATTTCGAAAGAGTGTAATCCTACGAAGGAGAGAAGAGATGGAAGATTTTTCAATGGAATATAATGCCAATGCACCAAAGGAAATAAAAGCCGAAGAGAAAGGCCTTCAGATGATGGTTTCTCCTATTTGTATGAAGGATGGGGAAAAGACCGCCTATGTGACTTTTTCTGATGGGAGCCGTCATGCCGAGGGAGAGATTCCAAAGTGTGTGGTGATAAAAAGCGAGGGCTTTGATAACGACGAGATTTATCAGTTGGAAAATTACATGGAGGAAAACTTGGATATGTTAAAATCCATGGCGGCCAGTGTAAATCCCATAAAGGCAATGATGAAAGACAAGTAAACTTATGAATTTGGAAGAAAAAAACGGGGTTTGTTATTTAACCTTTGACTTATTAAAAAATGAAGATGTAAAATACGGATTTTCTACGCGAATTGGGGGAGTCAGTACCGGTGTATATGACTCCTTAAATTTTGGGTTTCATCGTGGAGATTCCGAAGAAAATGTACGGGAAAACTACCGTCGAATGGCAAAGGCGCTGGGGATGAATTACGAGCGGATGTGTTTGTCGAAACAGACCCATACCACCAATGTCCGTGTTGTCCGTGAGGAAGATGCCGGAAACGGAATTATAAGACCGCTGCCCTATGACAATGTGGATGGTTTGATTACCAATGTTTTGGATTTGCCCTTAGTGACGTTTTTTGCAGATTGCATCCCTTTAATATTCTTTGATCCTAAAAAGCGGGTGGTGGCTTTGGCGCATTCCGGCTGGAGAGGCACAGTGGGAAAAATCGGAAGGGTGACTCTGGAAAAGATGCACCGGGAATTCGGTTGTGAGATTAAGGATATTTTATGCTGCATCGGTCCGGGGATCTGCAGGGATTGCTATGAGGTAAGCTCTGATGTAGCAGAGGAATTTTGCAAAGCTTTTGGAAAAGAAGTGGCAGAGAAAAAACTCCTTCGTCCTTCTCTTTTTCATCCTGAGGATCCGGAGAAATATATGCTGGATTTGTGGACGGCCAATAAGCTGGTATTTTTAGAGACCGGAGTTTTGGAAGAGCATATTGAAGTGACGGATTACTGTACCAGATGTCATCCGAAATTGTTTTATTCCCATCGGATTATGGGAGCAAATCGTGGCAATTTGGCATCATTTATTTCGTTGTAAAAAAGTGGAACAAAAATTTTTGTTCCATATATAATTGGAAGATATGTAAAAGGGCGGACTGCCGGTTTGGGCAGTTTGCTTTTTTTTTACGGGAAGGGAAGAAAAGAATGGAAATTCCCCAAATAGGGATATACAATGAGTGCTATAAAATGATTGTTAAGAAAGGGAGTTTCTTATGGATTTGTATGAAAATATTCCTCACGGAGATATGCCGGGAGATAAAATTTGTATTGGCGAAGATCATGTAAAAAAAGCAAAGTTGATTTTGCCTAAACTAAAAGAAGAAGTGGAAAAATTAAATGCAGCTGGTCAAAAGAAAGTTGTCGTATGTGTATGCGGAGGATCCGGTGTTGGAAAATCCGAGATTGCATCTTTACTTTCTTATATGATGAGTGAGGATGGGAAAAAGAGCTACGTTATGAGTGGTGATAATTATCCTCATCGTATTCCTTCTGAAAACGATGCAATGAGAGAAAAGACCTATGAAGAAGGTGGTGAAGAAGCCTTAAAGGCTTATCTTGGATCTCAGCAGGAGATTGATTTCGAAAAGGTTGATGTCATTTTAAAGAGTTTTAAAGAAGGTGCTGAAACCATTTCCTTAAAACGTATGGGAAGAACACCGGATGAACTTTGGTATGACGATGTAGATTTCTCAGATACAGAGATTTTATTTATTGAGTGGACGCACGGAAACAGTGATTTACTTTCTCAGGTGGATATTCCTGTACTTTTGAACTCCACACCGGAAGAGACTCTGGCTCACAGAAAAGCTAGAAATAGAGATGGCGCAGTGGATTCTCCTTTTGTTATGATGGTGCTTCGTTTGGAGCAGGAAATGTTAAAGGCCCAGGCTCATAAGGCAAAGATTATCGTTTCAAAAAGCGGAGAGCTTATGAGCTATGATGATTTTAAAAAAGTAATGGATATGTAAGAGGTGAAAAATGAATCAAGGAGCAATGTTAAATGCCTACCCTGACAGCATGGGAGGGAAATTGTCCGATGTGGTTTCTGTTCTTCAAAAAGAAGAATTGAAAAATGCCTTTCAGTCTTTTTATATATTGCCCAGTATGTTTCATACAGATTTAGACCGAGGATTCTCGGTTCAGGATTATGACTTGGAAGAGTCTATGGCAACCAAAAAAGATTTGGAAGCATTAATGGATATGGGGATTGATTTGAAGCTGGACTTTATTTTGAATCATGCTTCTGTACTTTCTCCTCAATTTCAGGATTTGCTGAAAAATGGAAATGCATCAAAATATAAGGACTTTTTCATTAACTGGAATACCTTCTGGGAAGGTCATGGAACCATGACAGAAGAGGGGTATATCCAGCCGGATGAAGAATTGATAAAGGATATGTTCTTTAGAAAAGCTGGTCTTCCTATTTTGGTGTTGGAGTTTGATGACGGAAGTCGCGTCCCCTATTGGAATACCTTTTACCAAAAAGTGTGGGAAGAAAAAGGGGAAAAGAAATACTTAGGCCAGATGGACTTAAACGTAAAGAGTGATTTGGTTTGGGAATTTTATGATGAAACCCTTCAGAAACTGTCTTCTTATGGCGCAAGTATTGTTCGTTTGGATGCTTTTGCTTATGCTTCCAAAGAAGTAGGGGCAAAGAACTTTTTCAATGAACCCCAGACATGGGAGATTTTGGAAAGACTTACAAAGCTGGCGAATAAATATGGCTTGAAATTCTTACCGGAAATTCATGCATCCTATGGAGAAGGAAGATACAAACAAGTGGCCAATAAAGGCTATATGACCTATGACTTTTTCCTTCCGGGACTTATGATTGATGCTTTGGAGAGCGGAGACGGAAGTCATTTGCAGGCTTGGGCACAGGAACTTTTGGATAAAAAGATTTCTACGGTAAATATGTTGGGCTGCCATGATGGTATTCCCCTTTTGGATTTAAAAGGGATTTTACCGGATGAGCGTATCCAGGGTTTGATTGATACTGTTGTTTCCAGAGGTGGTTATGTAAAGGATTTGCATGGCGCCAAAAATGTTTACTACCAGGTAAATGCTACTTATTATTCTGCTTTGGGGGAGGATGATAAAAAAATGGAACTGGCAAGAGCGATTCAGCTGTTTATGCCTGGGAAGCCTCAGGTTTGGTATTTGGATCTTTTCGTCGGTAAAAATGACCATGAAGCAGTTCGCCTTGCAGGGGAAGGCGGACACAAAGAGATTAATCGAACCAATCTTTCCGTTTCAGAGGTTGAGGAGCGACTGAAAATGGATGTGGTTAAGAATCAGATTGCTTTATTGCAGCTGCGAAATACCCATCCTGCTTTCGGGGAAGATGCTGAAATTCGAGTGGATTCAGAGGGAAGTAATTTATATATAGAGTGGAAACGTGGCGAGGCAAGAATTGCCCTTTCCGCAAACTTAAAAACTATGGAGTATTCCATAGAAAAATAAGCTACAGAGTAGTGAGAAACAGTGCAATCATGCTGAAATTCATAGGGTTAATAGAATGCTCTAGCGCCATTGTATACTTTGTGCTATAATTATGCGGAATATGTGTAGAGTACAAAGAGGTACGAAATGGAACAGTTTGTGATTAAAGGCGGAAAACCCTTAATGGGTAGCGTGGAAATCGGTGGTGCCAAAAATGCTGCACTTGCGATTATTGCTGCAGCCATTATGACGGACGAAGATGTTGTCATCGATAATCTGCCAAATGTAAATGACGTAAATGTTATGCTTGGTGCCATTGAAGATATTGGTGCAAAAGTAGAACGTAAAGATAATCATTGTGTAAGAATAAATGGATCCACTATTGGAAATTTAAGTGTGGATTATGATTACATTAAAAAAATTAGAGCATCCTATTATTTGCTGGGAGCACTTCTTGGCAAGTATAAAAAGGCCGAGGTTGCACTCCCTGGTGGATGTGCCATTGGTGCAAGACCTATCGATTTGCACTTAAAAGGATTTCGGGCATTGGGCGCAAGTGTAGATACTAAGTATGGTTTGGTTTCTGCGGAAGCGGAGCATTTAAACGGAAATCATATCTATATGGATAAGGTTTCTGTAGGAGCTACCATCAATATTATGATGGCGGCATCTTTGGCAGAGGGAAAGACCATTATCGAAAATGCGGCAAAGGAACCTCATGTAGTAGATGTGGCGAACTTCTTAAACAGTATGGGCGCGAATATCAGAGGTGCTGGTACAGATGTAATTCGTGTAGTTGGAGTAGAAAAACTTCACGGCACGGAATATTCTGTTATTCCTGATCAGATTGAGGCCGGTACATTTATGTGTGCTGCAGCTGCGACTCATGGAGATGTTTTGGTAAAAAATGTGATTCCGAAGCATTTAGAAGCGACTTCAGCAAAGTTAATCGATGCCGGCTGTATTATTCAGGAATTTGATGATGCAGTAAGAGTAATTGCTACAGATGTTGAATTGAAAAAAACGGCGGTTACTACGTTGCCTTACCCGGGCTTCCCTACAGATATGCAGCCACAGATGACGGTTGTATTGGGATTGGCTCACGGTACATCTACTGTTACCGAATCAATTTTTGAAAATCGTTTCAAATATGTAGATGAACTGTCTCGCATGGGTGGACAGATTCAGGTGGAAAGTAATATTGCTATTATTACCGGTGTGGAAAAATACACCGGTGCCAGAGTGTCCGCTCCGGATTTAAGAGCAGGTGCTGCATTAGTGGTAGCAGGTCTTTCTGCTGATGAAGGAATCACCGTAGTGGATGATATTCATTTCATTCTAAGAGGTTATGAAGACTTTGATGGAAAACTTCGAGGCTTGGGAGCGAATATTGAGCTTGTAAACAGCGAGCGGGAAGTTCAGAAATTTATTTTACAGGTTTCATAAAATAGTTATAAATGAAAGACGTTTCTACCGTTTGGTAGAAACGTCTTTTTTACAATATAGAAATAATATTAATGCCGGGTTCTCTTGATAAATCAAGAATACTTTTGTCTGGAAGTTCTACAATGGGACGGGAAAGCTTGCTGCGGTGGAGATATACCACACGTCCACGTCTACCGTCGCTGAGCATAACCAGACTGTTTTGATAAGCAAATGCCATTCGTTCCAAAAAAGTAAGAATGTATTTGGTACGATATTTGGAAAGTCCATCGTTTTCAAAAGCGGCGATTACTTCAAAAGGAGAAAGAGCCGAACGATAGGTTCTGGTGGCGGTCATTGCATCATAGACATCGGCTATGGCTACAATGGATGCGAAATCATCAATCTCATCGTCTTCCAATCCTCTGGGATAGCCGGATCCGTCGCTTCTTTCGTGGTGTTGAAGAGCAGCATTTAGATATCTGGAATCAATCTTTGAACATTGCTTCAACATTTTTCGACCATCCAAAGGATGCTTTTTAATCATTTCAAATTCTTCGTCGGTTAGTTTTCCGCTTTTATTTAAGATTTCGTCAGGGATATTGACTTTTCCGATATCGTGAAGAAGGCCGGCCAAGGTCAAATCATCTAAATCATCCCTGTTCATTTTTAGCCATTTTCCGATAGCTCTGGAAACCAAAGCTACATTGATGGAATGGGCATAGACACTATCATCATTACCCTGCAAATTGTGAATGTAAGTTAAAATATCCAATGAAGTTTTTGAACGATACAGCGGTTCTATGGATTGTAACAAACCGGAACGACTGTAGTTGGCTCCATTGTTTTCGATGATGTCGGTAAATGTATTTTCCAAGGTTACAAGAGCTTTGGAATAATCAATTTGAAATTCTTGATATTCCGGAGCTGCTTTTAATCGGTTGGAATAAGAAATGGTATCGTTGATAACCTCCTTTTCCTTGGGAGGTTCTTCTTTTTTGGGGGTGTCTTTGGGAGGCTCCTCTTTTTTCTCTTCCGGTTCTTCCTCCGAAGGAGCGAGGAGTTCTAATGCAGCAATTAGCTCATCCCCATCTAACAGTTCTTCCGCAGGAACGGGATCTTCTATGGTAACACTATCGATGCGATAAAAGGATAATCTGCCAATCAGCTGCTTAGAAAGCTCTGTGCCGGCAGGGGCAATAATCTGACCCTTTTTGGTAATGATATCCTGAGCAACAATGTACCCCGGTTCCAATTCTCTTGTTTGTAATGTAATCATTCTTTCCCTCAAATACTATATATAGTAGTCAAAACTCCTATTACTTATTATATAGGCATTAAGTTGGGGTGGCAATGTTTTTTATAGACAATTTTTCGGAAATGTATAAAGTAAACACATATTTCATTGACAGATAGGGAACTAGGGTGTAAATTACCAAGTGACATTTGTCTGAGAAAATTGAATAGTAAAGTTCTCTTATTCAGAGTGGTGGAGGTACATAGGACCTGTGAAACCACGGCAACCCCATTTTTGGAAGGTGCCTACCTGAGCGATGAATCGAACAATAAGGGGATTTGAGTCTTAGACTGGAATCCGCTTTAGCAGCGGATTTTTTTATTTATAAGGTAAATGGCAAAAGCCGGAAAGGAAAACTATGGAAAAGTTATTGTTTACATCTGAGTCAGTTACTGAAGGACATCCCGACAAAGTTTGTGATGCCGTTTCTGACGCAATTTTGGATGCATGTATGGAACAGGATCCTATGAGCCGTGTTGCTTGTGAAGCAGCTGCTTGTACAGGATTTGTATTGGTTACAGGAGAGATCACCACAAAGGCAAATTTAGATATCCCTGCTATTGTACGTGAAACCGTAAATGAAATCGGTTATAACGACGCAAAGACAGGATTTGACGGAAATACCTGTGCTGTTATGGTTGCTTTGGATCAGCAGTCTGCAGATATCGCTATGGGTGTTGATAAAGCATTGGAAGCAAAAGAAGGTTCTTTGACTGATGATTTGGATACCGGTGCCGGAGATCAGGGTATGATGTTTGGTTACGCTACCAATGAAACAGATGATTATATGCCTTATCCCATTGATTTGGCACATAAGCTTTCTTTGAAATTAACAGAAGTTCGTAAGAACGGTACATTAAAATATCTTCGTCCTGACGGAAAAACTCAGGTTTCCGTAGAATATGACGAAAACGGAGCTCCTAAGAGATTGGAAGCAGTTGTATTGTCAACTCAGCATGATGAAGATGTGACTCAGGAACAGATTCATGAAGATATCAAAAAGTATGTCTTTGATGAAGTACTTCCTCAGGAATTGATTGATGACAAGACACGTTTTTATATCAACCCTACCGGACGTTTCGTAATCGGTGGACCTCACGGTGATGCTGGTCTTACTGGACGTAAGATTATCGTAGATACATACGGTGGTATGGCTCGTCACGGCGGCGGTGCATTCTCTGGTAAGGACTGCACTAAGGTTGACAGATCTGCTGCTTATGCTGCCAGATATGTTGCTAAGAATATTGTTGCTGCAGGTCTTGCAGATAAGTGTGAGATTCAGCTTTCATATGCAATCGGCGTAGCACAGCCTACATCAATCCGTGTTGATACATTTGGAACAGGTAAGGTTTCTGATGATGTTCTTCTTAAAGCAATCAGAGAAAACTTCGACCTTCGTCCAGCTGGTATCATCAAGATGCTTGACCTTCGTAGACCTATCTATAAGCAGACAGCTGCTTATGGTCACTTCGGACGTAACGACCTTAACCTTCCATGGGAGAAGCTTGATAAGGTTGATGCTCTTAAGAA
>JAILJP010000041.1 GCA_024694625.1 Lachnospiraceae bacterium
TTGGCCAAAAGTTCTTCAATCTTCATGCCATCCACACCTGCTGCCTCTGCAGCAGTATTTAGATTTGTGGTGTAGGTAGCGTGATGCTTTCCATAATGTGTCTCTACTGTCTCCGCATCCATGTAGGGCTCCAATGCATCATATCCATATGAAATCTTTACCTGTTCAAACATAAGCATATCCTCTCTTTCATTAATCATAATAGTTTCCTGTTCTATGTAATAAATATTTTCATTTATACTCTTTAATAGTTTTCTGCATGCACCTCAAAGAAACTTTGAGGATGTTTACATACCGGGCATTCATCAGGAGCTTCTGTGCCCACTACGATGTGTCCGCAATTTCGGCACTCCCATACGGTTACGCCGGCTTTTTTAAATACTTCCATGGCTTCCACATTTTTCAAAAGAGCACGGTAGCGTTCCTCGTGATGCTTTTCAATGGCGGCCACTCCTCGGAACTGTTCCGCCAATTCGTGGAAGCCTTCTTCATCTGCTTCTTTCGCAAAACGGTCATACATATCTGTCCACTCATAATTTTCGCCTTCTGCAGCGTGAGCCAGGTTTTCTTCTACTGTACCAAGCTCTCCTAAAGCCTTAAACCAAAGCTTGGCATGTTCCTTTTCATTGTCAGCTGTCTTTAAAAACAGAGCCGCGATCTGTTCATATCCGTTTTTCTTTGCAACTGATGCAAAGTAAGTATATTTGTTTCTGGCCTGAGACTCACCGGAAAAAGCTTCCCAAAGATTCTTTTCGGTCTTTGTGCCGGCATAGGGATTTCTGGCTGCATTAACCTCCGCTTTTGTTCCTTCTATTTTTTCAAAATCAGATGCAGGATGTTTGCATATCGGGCAAATAAAATCATCCGGTAATTCTTCACCTACATATTCGTATCCGCAAATCTTGCAACGCCAAATGGTCTGTCCCTGTGGCGTGGTTCCAACCGCTTCCGGCTTTGGCTTAATGTGCTCCTGATAATAACTATAAGTAGCTGACGGTACATCAGAGAATACTTCTGACTCTGTCACCGCTGCAATAAATAACGTGTGACTTCCCAAGTCAATGCACTGTTCCACCTTTGCAGAAATAAAGGCGTTGGTTCCTCTGGTAATCGCCATGGTTCCATTTGCCACGCGCTTGCAATCAGAAAACTCTGCAAATTTATCCACATCTCTACCGGACTGAAAACCAAAATGTTTGAATAAATCAAAATCTGCTGCTTCGCTTAATATAGAAACACTAAAAGCTCCAGTATCTTTTATCATATCATGTGTAAAATTGGCTTTGTTAATAGCTACCGATATCCGATTCGGCTCTGATGTAACCTGAATGGCAGTATTCGTAATGCATCCATTATCCCGGCCATCTCGGTTTGCTGTAATCACAAACAAGCCATAACTCAGCTTGTACATTGCGTTGTTACCCATAAGCATCCTCCTTATACAAAAATAAGCACTAAACAATTCTGTTGCTTAGTGCTTATTTTACATTAGATTCATTTCTATTACTACAACTTTTCTGAAAGTTCACAAAAAGTTCAGAAAAAACTTCATTGCCTTTTAAATGAATTTATAATTATTCTTCTACTATCTTTTTAAATACTCCTTCAAATGCGCACGAATATTTTCATCTATTTCTTCTATGATAATCTTGGCCTTTTTCGCATTTATACCTGCCTGTCTTCCTATAATTAAAAGATCCTCTTTTGCAATATCCTTTCCCTTCCCATTTACTGTAGTTGTTTGCTCTCCATAATAGGTATTACTGTACGTCAGGTCATATGCAGGAGTCATAGTCCAAAGATCCTTTTTTTCTTCATAAACAAAAGAAAAATTTTTTCCATGGTCGTCCTGATTATGCGAAAATATATTAAAACACATCAGTCGGTACATATTTTCTATTTCAGCTACATTATTCACAGATAAAATTCCAATAAGCTTCAAGAGCATCTCATAAGACAGACTTGGCACCCTATAATCTGTTTCAAGAATTGCTGATGCAGTAAGAATATGTTTTCTATCATTTCCTTCCTTATCAAATCGCTGGCTTGCAAAATATCCCTTGCATTTCTTTGACGGAAAAAGTGTAAATTCAGGAGTTCTTATACCACATTCCTTTGCACATTTCATATACTCATACTCCATGGTACCAATTTCTTTGATATCATCATGAGACGGAAATTTCAAAAGCCATATTTTTCCATCTTTTTCAATATTCACTTTTGGTCTCGTACCACCACTGGAACCAGCCCTACGGTATATTTCATACAAGTTACTTTCATCATTCTCATCAACAATCAGTCGGCAAGCATCTGCCAATTCATCCACCGACATGTTTGTTTTATTTTTAATATCGGATTGTAATTCTATATTGGGACGATAGCATAATGCACCATTCCCGCTCTCTCCTACAATGGCCAACCTTTCCAGCATGGAAATATCTGATACACCTTTCCGCTTTAACATTCGATCAATAAGCAATCTGCCCCATGCATCAGGAAGACTATCCGCAAATACACCAAACAATCCGTCAAAATTATAATTCTTCGGAAGAAAGACTTTCTCTTCTAGTGGAAGAGAAAAAGGGCTAATAGGAAAGCCACTATCTAACCATTCATCTGAATAGGAAAACGCAACCAGCTTGTTTTTATCGTCAGCCAGGGTCCCTACATGGCGATTATGATAAAACACTTCCAATTTATTTATTCCCACGAATAACCTCCTCTATATTTAGATACGGCACTTCTGTAAAAAGAGATTTTATTTCATTTTCAAGTCCCAAAGCAATCGCAAGCTTAGTGAGCGAAGCAAGAGAAATATTCCCGGTACTCTCAAACCGCTTAATCGATCCATAGCTCACCCCACTTTTATCGCTTATCTCCTGCTGCGAAATTTTTCTACGTCGTCGAATTTCACGAAATCTGCCCGCCAATTCTTTATTTATTTCTTCCGGTGTTTCCCATATAAATCTTCGCGCCATTTGTTCCTCCACAAAAAACAGACAATATACTATCCAATATGATATCATAAGTATATCATAGATAATATATTGTCTATATCATATCATGATTTTCAATTTTCCTCAAAGAAGTTTTCCCCCGTACGCAGCGGGTATGTCACGATTTTTTCGCCATCCAAATCTTCTTTGTGCATATCCACCACAGTAATCTGGTGATTTTCATAGGTGTTGTAGTAGTACAGTCCTTTATCTAAATTACAACAGGATGTGTAGATGGTAATCTCATACTTATCCTCTCCCAGATGGACACAACCTCTTTGTTGATCTACTGAGGATAAAATATGGAAAAACTGACTGACACTTTCTTTTTCTGATTCTCCGGAAACGGAATTCATTCGGGTAAATGCTACTTTTATAAAACGAGAAGCTGATGATAAATCTCCCGGAAGTCCTAACGTTCCCATACCTCTGCTGTATTCATCCAACTGCAATCCTGATGCAAAGGTGTTTTTCGGTGGCTCCGCTGACAGTGACATATAATTATTTAAATTGAATAGCTGCTTATCAAAGGTGGGATTGTTGGTCATAACTCCAACCGGATTATCATAAACGTGAAGCCCATCTTTCGTCTGCTCAACCACAATGGAGGCCTCTTTATCGGAAATCATCCAATGAAGCGGTGAAAGAGGAAGCTCATCACTAAAGTCTTCATTGATTAAATTGATTTTAGGTAGTAACTCCTTCGCCTCTTTTACGCTGGCACACTGACCCAATATCCAAGG
>JAILJP010000099.1 GCA_024694625.1 Lachnospiraceae bacterium
TGTTGCAGACCTTTGCCTTACCACTTGGCTATGGCGCCATATATAACGGAGAAGGAGGGATTTGAACCCTCGCGCCGGTCACCCGACCTATACCCTTAGCAGGGGCACCTCTTCGGCCACTTGAGTACTTCTCCATAAGCCGTAAAGTTCCTGTCAATGTATACCGGTCGCTAATCCGGAACAGTTACTTTTTGCAAAAAATAAATGCTGCGTCTGACTTGACGCAACATTTATTTTACTAAACCCGCTATTTGTTGTCAATGAATTTTTCTCTATTTTAAAAGATTTTTTCACTAAGCTTTCAGTTCAAATTTATTCACAAGTTCTTTCAATGAATTTGCATGTTCATTCATCTCATAACTCAATGCCAAAGACTCTTCAGAAGTAGCAGCATTGCTCTGTCCTACAGATGAAATCTCTCCAATATTGGTAGACATCTCCTGTACAGAAACAGCCTGAGTATTGGAAGCTTCCGCAATACTCTTTACCTTTACAGCAATACCCTGAACCTGGGCTACCATAGCATCCAACTGATTTGCTGTTTCGTTTGCAATATTAATTCCTTCTTCCACATTCTTAAGAGAAGCGTTAATCAAACCTGCTGTATTTTGTGCAGCTTCCACTGTCTGATTAGCAAGCTGTGATACTTCGGAGGCAACTACTGCAAAACCTCTTCCGGCTTCACCTGCTCGTGCAGCCTCGATAGATGCGTTTAATGAAAGCAAGTTGGTTTGGTCTGCAATTTCATTAATGGTATCAATAATATTTGAGATTTCTTTGGAAGAATCGGAAATCGCATCCATAGCTTTTACCACATCTTGCATTTTCTTGTTTCCATCCACAATATTTTTTGCAACTGTTTCCACTTCATTGGAAATATCTGTAGCATCTGTGGAATTGCTGGAAATCTGCTGTGTAATACTTCCAACAGTAACGGATAAATCATCCACAATTCCTGCTTGTGTCGTACAAGATTCTGCCAAATTCTGACCGGCGCCGGCGATTTGATTTGCACCGTCCGAAACCATTCCGGATACTTCCATAATCTCTGTCATAGACTCGGAAATCTGTTTTGAAAAGCTTTCAATGGAATTCTGAATGGAAATAAAATCTCCGTCAAAATCTTTGTCAAAATAGATATTAAAGTTTCCATCGGCCATGGTAGCCATTTTCTCATGAATTTCATCAATATAGAAAATCAAAGAGGAAACTGCTATCTTCAACTGGTCAATTACCCGTCCGATTTCGTTTTTCTTTTCGTAGTCAATTTCTACGTGAACATTACCTTTGGCAATTTCTTCCGTTGCCTTAGCCAAAACATCCAAATCTTTTTTAATTTCGTTAATTAAGGCTTTGCTTCTCTTTTGATTCATTACGGAAATCACTGCACATCCAATTATAAGAACGATAACAGCAGCAGCAATAATAACCAAAATCGTACGATATTTGGTTGCGGCAGCTTTTTCTGCCAAAACTCCCGTTTCATCTAAGGAATCCGCTAAGGTTTCAGATACTTCATTTAAAGTTGAATTATAGTATTCCAAAGCCCCCTTTGTATCTCCATTTTCAATCATGGAAATCATTTCAAAGGATGAATCTTCAAAGGCTTTCCAATTGGTGGTCAGCTGATCACCTAATGTTTTGTTATTAAGATTCGCAGAAATCGTAGAAAAGTATGCTTCAATTTTTGGAAATCTTTCCTCCAAGTCTGCTTTTTGATCCGCAGTTACTGCTGCATCATCTGATGCCACTGCCAAAAGAAGACGCTTATTAATGGTTTGCACGTCTTTTCGAATTTCCATCTGATAGGTCTCTGTTACAAACTGTACATTGTAAAAGTTATAAACATTTACAAAGATTACAGCCAAAAATACACCCATAATAATGGTCATTGAAACGAACATTTTAAAGACAAAACCTGAAAATTCGTTAAGTGCACCGGCAATGGTAACATTGGTTTTTGCTTTCTTTTTCATAAGGCTCTCCTCCTTTGATGATGGCTTATTCTTCCGTTGTTTCCTCTGATTCCTCTATTTCATCTGCTTCATTTAACACCAAATCTTCTTTACGAACCTTGGCAATAGAAGCGACTTCTCCTCCGTTTTTCAAGTCAATTAACTTCACTCCGGAAGTAATTCTCGATAATAGTGCAGTTTCGGATACAGAAATTCGAATAATAATACCGTCTGTATTAATTAACATTAACTCATCATCCTTGGTAACGGCTTTTACTCCAATAAGATTTCCGGTTTTTTCCGTAATCTTGTAGCATTTTACGCCCTTACCGCCACGGTGCTGACAAGTAAATTCTTCCATCTTTGTACATTTTCCAAGACCGTTTTTGGAAACAATCATCAAAGCATCTCCCTGGGATACCAATTGCATTGCAATGACATCATCCTGATCGGAGAGGGTCATACCCTTAACACCCATAGAAACTCGGCCGGTGTTTCTGGCATCACGAACCTTGAATCGTATTGCCTGACCAAATTTCGTAAAGAGCATTGCTTCATCATCATCTTTTGCCATCTTTACTTCGATTAGTTTATCATCGTCACGAAGATTGATAGCGGCCAAACCATTCTTTCTGATATTTGCGTATTCAGAAAGCTTGGTTTTCTTTACAATACCCTTCTTTGTAGCCATAAATAAATAACGTTCGTCATCATATTCCTTAATAGGAATCATAGATGTGATTTTTTCATCCGGCTGTAAGGGCAGTAGGTTTACAATGGCGGTTCCTCTGGCTGTTCTTGAAGCCTCGGGAATCTGATATGCCTTAATTCGGTATACCCGACCATAATTGGTGAAGAACATGAGATAGTGGTGTGAAGTAGTTAACATCATCTCCACAATGTAATCTTCATCAATGGTTTCCATACCCTTGATTCCTTTTCCCCCACGGTGCTGAGCCTTGAAGTTGTCCACATTCATACGTTTGATGTAACCAACTTTTGTAAAGGTAACCACCGTACTGGTAACGGGAATCAAATCTTCCATATTGATATCGTACTCATCAAATCCGATGGAAGTACGTCTTTCATCGCCGTATTTTTCAGCATAAACTGTAATTTCTTCTTTGATTACTCCAAGAAGTTTCTTTTCATCGGCCAAAATTTCTTTTAATTCCTTAATCAAAGCCTGAAGTTCTTCATACTCGTTTTCCAGCTTTCCTCTTTCCAAACCGGTAAGAGCACGAAGTCGCATATCCACAATTGCCTGAGCCTGTGCATCAGACAATCCGAAACGGTTCATTAACTGTTCTTTTGCAATAGCAACCGTATCAGATCCGCGGATAATGGAAATAACTTCATCAATATTATCCAAAGCAATGAGCAAGCCTTTTAAAATATGGGCTCTTTCTTCTGCTTTATTTAAATCAAACTTGGTACGTCTGGTAACAACTTCCTTTTGGTGATTTAAATAATGGGTCAACATATCTTTGATGTTTAAAATCTTTGGCTGATTGTTTACCAAAGCCAACATAATTACACCAAAGGTATCCTGTAACTGGGTATGTTTGAACAATAAATTCTGCATTACAGAAGGATTTACATCCTTACGAAGTTCAATAACAATACGCATACCTTCACGGGATGACTCATCACGAAGGGCAGTAATACCATCTAACTTTTTATCACGAACCAATTTTCCGATATATTCTACCAAACGGGCTTTGTTTACGTTGTAGGGAAGCTCCGTAACTACGATACGGTTCTTTCCGTTTTGCATAGGTTCGATTTCTGTTACGGCACGAACTCTGATTTTTCCACGTCCGGTACGGTATGCTTCTTCAATACCGCTTTTTCCAAGGATGGTACCACCTGTAGGGAAGTCCGGTCCTTTGATAATATCCATAATCTCATCAATATCAGTTTCTCTGTCTTCTTCGATTTGATTATCGATAATTTTATTTACAGCTCCAACTACTTCTCTAAGATTGTGAGGAGGAATGTTGGTTGCCATACCTACCGCAATACCTGTGGTTCCATTTACCAAAAGATTTGGATAACGAGCAGGAAGCACGCTGGGTTCTTTTTCTGTTTCATCAAAGTTTGGAACAAAGTCAACGGTATCTTTATTGATATCCGCAAGCATTGCCATGGATATCTTTGAAAGTCTTGCTTCTGTATAACGCATGGCAGCGGCACCGTCACCATCCACAGAACCAAAGTTTCCATGACCGTCAACAAGTGGATAACGTGTAGACCATTCCTGTGCCATGTTAACAAGTGCTCCATAAATAGAAGAATCACCGTGAGGGTGATACTTACCCATGGTATCACCAACGATACGAGCACATTTACGATGTGGCTTATCAGGACCGTTGTTTAACTCAATCATGGAAAAGAGAACTCGACGCTGTACCGGCTTTAATCCGTCCCGGACATCCGGAAGAGCACGAGAAGCAATAACGCTCATAGCATAGTCGATGTATGACGTTTCCATTGTTTTCTTTAAATCCACATCTTGAATATTGTCAAAAATCTTATCGTCCATTTCTTCTCCTGTACTGTTACTTTACATCATTAAATATCCAAGTTTTGAACATACTTGGCATTTTCTTCGATAAATTCACGACGAGGCTCAACATTATCTCCCATAAGAGTAGAGAATACAGCATCAATTTCTGATGCAGCCAAATCATCCATGGTTACTCTCTTAAGGATTCTCTTTTCCGGATCCATGGTTGTTTCCCAAAGCTGTTCCGCATCCATTTCACCCAATCCTTTGTAACGCTGAATCTTGTTGTTACTGTCACGACCAACTTCTGTCAAAATATTGTTTAATTCTTCGTCACTGTAGGCATACCAAACTTTTTTGTTTTTCTCCAACTTGTAAAGTGGAGGAGTAGCAAGGTATACATAACCCTGACGAATCAACTCCGGCATAAAACGATATAAGAAGGTCAACATCAATGTTGCAATATGAGCACCATCCACGTCGGCATCTGTCATAATGATGATTTTGTGATAACGAAGTTTTGTAATATCAAAATCATCATGAATACCGGTACCAAAAGCGGTGATCATAGCTTTGATTTCCGCATTTTCGTAAATTCGGTCTTCTCTAGCTTTTTCTACATTCAAAATCTTTCCACGAAGTGGAAGAATTGCCTGAGTCGCACGGCTTCTAGCAGTTTTCGCACTACCACCGGCAGAATCACCCTCCACTATGAAAATCTCGCAGTTTTCCGGAGTATTGTCAGAACAATCTGCAAGTTTTCCCGGTAAGGAATTTCCGTCCAAAGGAGATTTACGACGGGTAATATCTCTGGCCTTTCTAGCAGCTTCTCTTGCACGCTGGGCAAGTACCGCTTTTTCACAAATAATCTTTGCAACTCTTGGATTCTGTTCCAAAAAGTAGGTTAACTGTTCGGAAACAATGGAATCCACAGCACCACGGGCCTCTGTATTTCCAAGCTTTTGCTTTGTCTGTCCTTCAAACTGAGGCTCTTCAATCTTAATACTGATGATGGCTGTCAACCCTTCACGGATATCATCACCAGAAAGAGGCTCATCATTTTCTTTAATAATCTTGTTTTCTTTTGCATATGCATTAAAGGTACGGGTTAAAGCACCTCTGAATCCTGCAACATGCATACCACCTTCCGGTGTAATAATATTATTTACAAATGAGAAGGTAGAATCCGTAAATGCATCATTATGTTGCATTGCAACTTCTACGTATACGTTATCCTTGGTTCCTTCGCAGTAAATTACATCGTCGTAAAGAGGTTTCTTTCCTTTGTTTAAGTAATTTACAAACTCTTTTATACCACCTTCATAATGGAAAACTCTTTCCAAAACCTCTTCTTCTCTTAAATCACGAAGGGTGATTTTCAAATTCTTTGTAAGAAAAGCAGTTTCTCTTAAACGTACCTTTAAGGTATTGAAATCATATACGGTTTCCTCAAAAATCAAAGGATCCGGTAAAAATGTTACCTTTGTTCCAGTCTTTTCCGGATCACAGGTTCCGATTTCTTTCAAAGGATACATGGTTTTTCCACGTTCATAACGCTGCTTGTAAATCTTTCCATCTCTGCAGATTTCTACTTCCAACCAGACAGAAAGAGCATTTACAACAGATGCACCTACACCATGAAGTCCACCGGATACTTTGTATCCGCCACCGCCGAATTTTCCTCCTGCATGAAGAACAGTAAATACCACTTCTACAGCTGGAATTCCTGCTTTAGAATTGATACCGGTAGGAATACCACGTCCATCATCTTCTACGGTAATGGAATTGTCTTCATTTATCGTAGTAATAATATGAGAACAATAACCTGCCAATGCTTCATCTACAGCATTATCCACAATTTCATATACCAAATGGTGCAAACCTCTGATGGAAGTAGTACCAATGTACATACCGGGACGTTTCCGTACCGCTTCCAATCCCTCTAAAATTTGAATTTGATCTGCCCCATATTCAGGTGCTTTTTCCTGACTCATAAGTCCTCCAAATTATTCATTTCTCTCTGTTACGGTTCCTGAAACTACTTCAAAAACCTTGTTAATCTGAAACCTGTTTTTTACAAAATCATCCAGACCGGTACATGTAATAATGGTCTGAGTATCATACAAACTGTTTAACAGATAATTCTGTCTGGTACTGTCTAATTCTGAAAGTACATCATCCAACAACAAAACCGGTTTATCATCAATGGTGTCTTCCACAATTTTAATCTCTGATAGTTTAAGTGAGAGAGCACAGGTTCTTTGCTGTCCCTGTGAACCAAACTTACGAATATCCACATCGGAAATAGTAAATTTCAAATCATCTCTGTGGGGTCCTACATTTGTAGTTCCAAATTTCAAATCTCTTTCCTTTGAACGAAAAAGTTCATCCACAAACAAGAAATCTTCCACATCCGGTTCGTAGGAAATCTGCAATTCTTCCCTTTCACCGGAAATCTTATAATGCATATCGTGGACAATCCCGGAAATCTCATCAATAAATTCCCGTCGTCTTTTGATAATTTTCTTTCCGTAGGAAATCAATTGTTCATCCCATACATCCAAAGTACTTCTTAAAGCCGGATTGAAGTGGATATCTTTTAGTAATTTATTTCTGTTATTTAAAATTTTATTGTAGTTGGTGAGATTATTTAAATAAATCTTATCCAACTGACATAACTCAATATCAATAAATCTTCTTCTTTCTCCCGGTCCGTTTTTTATAATATTTAAATCTTCCGGAGAAAAGAAAATGATATTTAAGTATCCAAACAATTCCGAAGCCTTTTTGATTGGAACCTGATTTATGGCAATTCCCTTTGATTTATTCTTTTTCAGATGTAAATCAATCTGGTAGTCTCTGCCCTTTTTTTCAATTATGGTACGAATATGTGCTTCGCTTTCTCCAAAACGAATCATATCCTTGTCATAACTTCCCTTATGGGATTTACTGGTTCCGCTAACATAGCAGGCTTCCAAAATATTGGTTTTACCCTGGGCATTGTCTCCAAAAATAATATTGGTGGAAGGATCAAAATGCACTTCCAAGGATTCATAATTTCTGAAATCCTTAAGTTCCACTGATTTTATAATCATTTGACCACCCGAACGGTTTCTCCGTTAAAAGAAACCACATCTCCGTCATAGAGCTTTCTGCCTCTTCGGGTATCTACTTCACCGTTTACCGTAACTTCTCCATCCTGGATTACAATCTTTGCTTCCACACCGGAGGATACCATAGCAGCTTTTTTCAACAATTGTCCTAATTTTATAAATTCGTCTTCTTCTCTGATTCTAATTTCTTCCATCTTATGCTTCCTGAAGGTTTACGGGAAGAATTACATAAATAAAGCTTTCTTCCTCATCCTTAATAAAACAAGGGGAACGATGATTTACCATGTATAAATTAACTTCCTCTTCATCAATTACTCTAAGAGCTTCGATAAAGAATTTCGGATTGAATCCAATGGTTAAATCTTTTCCGTCTTTTTCAATGGCAACTTCTTCTTTCATCTTTCCGTATGTGGAATTCATACGAAGTTCCATCTGATTTTCTTTAATATCCATAACGAAAGGTTTCTTTTCCGCATCCTTAAACAACATAAGGGTAGAGCGGTCAATACCATCCAAAAGATTTTTCTTATTAACTTTTACCTTTGTTTCGTAATCACTAGAGAACATGTGATCAATCTTGAAGAAATCTCCATCAATTAATCTTGAAACAACAGTAGTGTGATCAAACTCGAAAATAATATGATTATCGGTAAAGAATATTTCTACCATATCTTCAGCTCCACCGGTAATAATCTTACTGATTTCGTTTAAGGTCTTTCCGGGTACAATTACATTTTTATCTGCATAGGATTCTTTTAATTTAATATTTCGAATGGAAATTCTAGAAGTATCCAAAGCAACTACTTTTAAGTTGTTACCTGTGATTTTCATTAATTCACCAGTCATCATCTTGTTGTTCGCATTTGCTTCAGAAATGGTAAAACTGGTCTGTCTTACCAATTCTCTTAATGTAAACTGTGAAATAATAACAGGTTCATTTCTGGGAATTACAGGAATATTAGAAAAGTCTTCCCCGGGTTTTCCTGTAATATTTACTTCTAAGCTTTCACAAGTAATCTTTGTCTGGTATTTATCATCACTTTCAATCGTAACATTACTGTTTGGACATTTACGAATAGTTTCACCAAAGAACTTGGCATCAATTGCAATAATACCTTTTTCTTCAATCTCACCTTCAATCGTAGTTTCAATTCCTATTTCCATATCATTGGCAGTAAGTTTAATTACATTGGAAGTAGCATCAATTAAAATGCATTCAAGAATTGCCATTGTAGTTCTGGTAGGAACTGCTTTAGAAACAATATTTACTCCTTTTGCCAATTCGCTTTGTGAACAAGTGATTTTCATTTTTTTAAAGGCTCCTTTCCATCTATCAATCATATAATTTATAATCTTATTCTTATTAAGGGTTGTTTATAAGTTGATATTCAAAAATATCCAGTAAAATCAAGGCTTTGAGCCATAAAGTTATTCAAAAAAAACTGTTTTTAAGTGTGTTAGTTTTGTCTGAATGAAGTTGAATAACTTTGATTTTTAAAATTTAGAGTTTTTGTTTTAAACATCTATTCACAGAATGATTGAATTCTTTTTGAATAAAATGTGAATAACTTGTTAATTCGGATTGATTTTCTTTTTAATGGAATCAATCTCTTGCTTAATGGAAGCATTCTCATCGTATTCAGATTGAATCTTCTTTGTTCCGTGAATAATTGTAGTGTGATCTCTTCCTCCCAAAAGAGTACCAATGGCATCCAATGGGGTATCAACCATTTGTCTGCATAAGAACATGGCAATCTGTCTGGGTCGGCTGATGTTTGCAGCACGGTTTTTCGAAATCATTTGATCAACGGAAATACCGTAATGTTCCGCAACAACTTCAATAATCAGCTGGGGAGTAATCTCTCTGGGTTTCTCCGGAGAAATAATATGCTGTAATTCACGTTCTGCAATTTCTATGGTAATATCCGTTTTTTCCAATGTGGAGTAAGCAATCAGCTTATTTAAAGCTCCTTCGATTTCTCGAATATTGGAATGGATGTTAGAAGCAATGTAGTTTAATATTTCGTCATCAAAGTGAACATTTCTTTCTTCTGCCTTTTTACCAAGGATTGCCATTCTTGTTTCGTAGTTGGGGTAGGTAATTTCTACCATAAGTCCCATTTCGAATCGGGTACGGAATCTCATGTTTAAGGTTTCAAGTTCCTTTGGAGGACGATCGGATGTAATAACGATTTGCTTTCCTGCATCATGTAAGTAGTTAAATGTGTGGAAAAACTCGTCCTGGGTACTTTCTTTACCAATGATGAACTGAATATCATCAATCATCAAAACGTCTACACTTCTGTATTTTTCACGAAGCTTTGTCATAACGGAAGCATTACTTGCAGAGTTACGAATGGCTTCGATTACTTCGTTTGTAAATTCTTCGGAAGTAACATACAAAACCTGTTTATCTGGGTTTTCTTTAATAATGTAATTTCCAATGGCATGCATAAGGTGAGTTTTACCAAGTCCCGGTCCTCCGTGAATGTAAAGAGGATTGTAAGCTTCACCGGAAGTTTCAGCTACTGCCAGTGATGCATTTTGTGCAAAACGGTTATTCTCACCTACTACGAAAGTATCAAATGTGTATTTCGGATTTAAATTTGAGTTAATGTAATTGGTGTTCTTTGTATAGTCCGGAATGTTTACCGGAGTTTCCACAGTGGGAATGTCCGGATTATTCTTGATATCCTTTGGAAGGATAAGATGAATATTGTATTGAACGTTGGTAAATTCCGCTATTTTTACCATAATCGGTGTTGAATAACGATTATTGATAAAGTTCAAAGCAACGGAATTAGAATCATCCGGATATAGAATGTATAAATCTGTATTTTCTACAGAGTGAATTTGTAATGGTTTTAAAAAAGTGTCAAAAGTAATGTCCTGAACATTGAACTCTTCCTTTAGGGAAAGAAGAATCTCAGGCCAAAGAGCTTTTAGCTGATCCATATTGTGTCATGTTACCTTTCAAAAATTGTGTATATATAATAAGGAAGAAATTCCCTCATAATTTTAAAAACACTCATCT
>JAILJP010000110.1 GCA_024694625.1 Lachnospiraceae bacterium
TAATTCCTTTAATGTTTCAATAATCACTTTACAATGACCACTGCCGCCCGCTAAAACAATTTTCTTCATATATCAGGGATTTACAGGACGCCTACATAGATGCAGATATTGCTATTGTTGCCACATCTGCAGGACCAAGAAAGGCGATTGTAGAGACTCTGTTGGAAAATACCTCTATTAAAAATTATATTTTAGAGAAAGTGGTATTTCAGTCAGTAGAAGATTTATATGAGATGAAGAAAGAATTCGATGAACGTGGTGTGAAAGTCTGGGTAAATTGTCCACGTCGAAATATGGATTTCTACAAGAAACTAAAAGAGATATTACAAAAAGAGGATTCCATTAACTACCTGATTGAAGGTAGTGATTGGGGAATGGGGTGCAACTCAATTCATTTGCTGGATATATATGCGTTTTTTTCCGGAGCGTCAGAATTCTCAGCAGACATAGAGCGACTGGACGCTGGGCATATTAGTAGTAAACGGAGTGGGTATTTTGAATTTACCGGACAGCTTGATATTGATACGAATAAAGGCCAGGTGACGATGCGGTCTGTAAAGGATAGGGATATAAATCTAATCGCTGTCATCACATCGAATCACTATCAGATTTTTGTGGATGAAAGCAGGGGAAAAGCGTGGATTCACTCGGTAGAATCTGATTGGGATTTCAAAGAAACAGAATTTGATGTGTTATATGTCAGTCAGACAACAAAGATGAATGTTGAAGCTATTTTGGATAGAGGAGATTGCGAATTGACTCCATATAATGAATCACTAAAATATCATGAAGTGCTTCTGGATGCATTTTTAAATCACCTGAAAAAAACAGATGATTATCGCGAAAGCGCTTGCCCAATTACTTAGAAATGTTAATGGGATTGGTTGGACTTAGGATAATAAAGCACAAGTTGTTTGTGGAGTATATATGAAGAAAATTGTTTTAGCGGGCGGCAGTGGTCATTGTAAAGTGATTATTGAAACATTAAAGGAATTAAATATTTATGATGAAATATTTATAACGGATGAGAATTTAGTGCCGGGGACAAAAGTACTAGGGTGTGAGGTTGTAGGTAATGATGATTGTTTGCAACGTCTGTTTGATGAGGGAGTTACGGATGCTTTCGTTACAGTTGGAAGTATAAAAACAACGGCAATTCGACGAAAACTTGCGGAAAAGATTCAAACTATAGGATTTCATGTACCTGTTATTATTGATAATACAGCAGTTGTGGCATCTAGTGCAAAAATAGGTAAAGGCACCTATATTGGGAAAAAAGCGGTTATAAATGCAGATTGTATAATTGGGAATTATTCAATTATAAACACAGCAGCAGTTATGGAACATGAATGCACGTGTGGTGATTTTTGTCATGTGTCGATTGGGGCGGTTTGTTGCGGGAAAGTATGCCTTGGAAATGATGTGTTTGTGGGCACGAATGCTACAGTAATCCAGAAAGTGTCGATTCCTTCAAATACGATCGTAGGAGCTGGTTCACTAATACTAAATAGTATAAAAGAGCCAGGAATCTATGGAGGGAAAGTTGACTTTGGGAACGGCAAAAATAATGATTCCATGAAGGGGGGGGAGAAAGCTAATTCCAAGGGGATATTGGTGGACGCAGATAATCCGGATTGGGATGCGTGGGTGAAGTTATTGCCAAAAGAAAAACAGGATGTATATTTCTTTTCTGATTATTATAAATTAGGACAAGGGGAAGGCTGTGGCTTGCCAAGAATGTTTGTCTATAGTGAGAATGAAAAAGTTGCTTTGTATCCTTTTTTCTTAAATGAGATTCCCTCGAAATATGCAATGGTAGATTACTATGATATAGAAAATGCATATGGTTATGGTGGCCCTGTCTCAAACTGTGAAGATGAGAGCTTTTTTCAAAGATTTGAATTATCATTTTTAGAATATTGTAAGAATCAAAAGGTGGTAGCAGAATTTATAAGGTTTCATCCGTTTTTGAAAAATGAAGCCATGTTTCAAAAGAATATTGAAGCGAATCATAACCGAACGACGGTTTGGCTTGATTTGACACGAGGAATTGAATCCTTGTGGATGAATGGAATGTCGCCACGGTATCGAACGAAGATAAGAAAAGCAGAAAAAATGGGATTGCATTGTATAGAAAGTAAAGACTATGTGGAATTTATGCGCCTTTACTATATGACGATGAAAAGAAACCATGCGGAAAAGTTTTACTTTTTTAGCGAAGAATATTTTAAGAATATCATGCATAATGAAAAAAGCATCATTTTATATATTCTGGACTCAAATGAAAAGATAATAGCAGGAAATCTATTGCTACTGGAGGGAGATTATATTCACTATCATTTAGGGGCCAGTGATACGTCTTATTTGAATTATAATGCTAATACGTATATGTTATGGAAAGGTGCAGAATATGGAGTTTTGCACGGATGTAAAAAGTATCATTTGGGTGGAGGATTATCGGATGATGTCGAAGATAATCTTTTTCGGTTTAAAAGTGGATTCTCGAAAGAAAGAGCGGATTTTTATATAGGGAAACGTGTGCATAATCAAAAGATATATGATGATTTGATTTCGAAGTGGATATTGGAGAAACACGAAAAACCTAAAAAATTATTGGCATATAGAGATTAATTAGGGTGAATAAGGAGGAGCATATGAAGTCATTCGATGAAACATGGGAGAAAATTCATAGTGAAAAGGTGTGGGGACAGTATCCCGGAGAGTCGGTTATTCGTTTTGTTGCACGTAATTTTTACTCAGCGAATCCTCGGAAGGAGATTAAGCTTCTTGATTTTGGCTGTGGAGATGGTGCGATTACATGGTATCTTTTGAGAGAAGGGTTTGATGTGTATGCTTTTGATGGTTCTGAAAGTGCAATAAAAAATACTCGTGCTAAATTGGAAAGAGAGTTTGGAAAATACGATGCAGATTTAAGAGTAAGAGATGCGTTAGAATTAGACTATCCAGAAAACTTTTTTGATGGTGTAATTGACAACGCTTGTATTTGTCAAAACAGGATAGCAAATATTCAAAAAATGTATGATGAAATCGCTCGAATTATAAAACCCAATGGAAAACTGTTTACATCCGGATTTGGAAAAGAAACAAGCGGATACGGAACCGGAAGAGAAATTGAAAAAGATACCTTTACAGATATTACAAAAGGGCATTTTTCCGGATTGGGAATTTCTCATTTTACCGACGAAGATGAGATGAATGGAATACTGGAAAAATCCGGCTTTCAAGTGCTATCTAGCGATTGCTATAAGTATTCTGATCGGGGTGCCTTTGTGGATAATCTGGTTACTATTGCAGAGAGGAAAGCAAATATATGAATCAAAAGGTTTTGATAATAGCAGAAGCAGGCGTGAATCATAATAATGACTTAGAAACGGCATTAAATCTGTGTGACGCAGCTAAGGAATCCGGCGCTGATGTGATTAAGTTTCAAACGTGGATTACAGAAAAACTAATTACAAAAAATGTTCAACAGGCAGAGTATCAAATCAAAAATACCGGTGTTAGTGAGTCGCAATTTGATATGCTAAAGCGACTGGAGTTTTCTCAAGAAAATTTCAGAAAGGTGAGAGCTTATTGTGATAAAATCGGACTTACGTTTGCGTCTACGGCTGACGATGAAGAGAGTTTGGATTTTTTGATAAATCTTGGAATTCCTTTTATTAAGGTTGGTTCGGGGGATATTGGAAATGTTAGTTTTCTTCGTAATATAGGTGCGAAACAGTTACCTGTTATTTTAAGTACGGGAATGAGTTCGCTGGCGGATGTAGATATTTCAATTCAGGCATTGCAGGAGGGGGGAGCGACGGATATCACTTTATTGCATTGCACAACAAATTATCCGTGCCCATATGATCAGGTAAATCTACGTGCAATGCTGACATTGAAGGATGCCTTTCATTTACCTGTTGGTTATTCGGATCATACGATAGGGGATGAAGTGGCTGTAGCTGCAGTGGGGTTAGGTGCAAAAGTCATTGAAAAACATTTTACGCTTGACTGTCATATGGAAGGACCTGATCATATTGCAAGTACCGAACCGAAAGCGTTCCGAAAAATGGTAGAGAAAATACGTCATATTGAAGCTGCATTGGGAGATGGCGTGAAAACACCTACTTCTTCTGAAAGGCGTATATCAAAGGTAGTAACAAAGCGAATCGTTGCATCGAATGACATATCGAAGGGAAAAGTAATTACAGCTGAGGATATTTGTGTCAAACGAAACGATATTGGAATGAGAGCTGCTGAATGGGACAGAGTGATTGGTAGTATAGCAAGAAAAGATTATCTGCCGGACGAAGGTATTATTCTATAAATGAATCTGTGAAAAGGAGATAGGAATGACGAATAAGAATCTTGCGATTATTCCAGCCCGAAGTGGTTCTAAGGGTCTAAAGGATAAAAATATCAAAGAATTAAATGGACATCCGCTAATGTATTATAGCATAAAAGCAGCCGTTGATTCTGGAATATTTGATGAGGTAATGGTATCTACAGATTCAGAGAAGTATAAAAGAATTGCTATTAATTGTGGAGCTGAGGTTCCGTTTTTGCGAAGTGAAAAAAATGCGAATGATACGGCGTCTTCTTGGGATATGGTAGAAGAGGTATTAGATAATTATAAGAAGATGGAAAAGGAGTTTAATACGATTTGCTTGTTGCAACCAACTTCGCCTCTTCGCAAGGCAGATGATATCAGGCAAGCATATGATATTTTTTTTGAAAGAAAGGCAAGGGCTGTAATCTCAGTTTGCGAGGCAGAGCATTCGCTGCAAACTTATGGACACTTAGGCTTGGAAAATGATATGTCACAGTTTATGTCCAGAGAATCCGAAGGGCGTCGCCAGGACTTCGAGACAGATTATCGATTAAATGGTGCAATTTATATCGTAGATGTTTTGTCGCTTCTTCAAGATCATTTTATTTATGGAGAAGGAAGCTACGCATATATTATGCCAAAAGAACGAAGTATAGATATTGATACGGAATTTGATTTCGAATTAACAGAGTTTTTTATTAAAAAGAACAAAATCTAAACGAAAGTGTTTTTGTGAGAGGAAGATATGTCGATTTCAATTTGTATAGTGACGGCTACCAGAGCTGAATATAATTTGTTAAAACCACTAATCAGAATCATCTCAGAAGATGAAAATTTTGATTTATACTTAGTTGTGACAGGCGCTCATTTGTCTGCGACATTTGGGTATACCTACAAAGAAATAGAAGAAGACGGATTCTCCATTGATAAAAAGATTGATATTTTGATGGATTCTGATTCTGCTGCTTCTGTCTCAAAAACTATGGGTATGACTATGATTTCCTTTTCGGATTATTTTGCTGAGAGAAATATGGATGCAATAGTTTTACTTGGCGATCGATATGAAACATTAGCTGTGGCTTGTGCAGCGATGAATGCCAGAATTCCTATTGTACATCTTTATGGAGGTGAGACGACAGAGGGAGCGATTGATGAAGGAATACGACATGCAATTACGAAGTTGTCTTATCTTCATATGACTAGCACAAATGAATATAGAAAGCGTGTGATACAGTTAGGAGAAGATCCATCAAGAGTGTTTAATGTTGGTGCGCTGGGCGTTGAAAACGTGTTGCACACAAATTTATTATCGAAAGATGAATTAGAAAAAGAGTTAAAAGTAATTGCATTAAAAGAAGGCTTTGGTGATATGGTGAATTTGTCAAAACCTTATGGCGTTGTTACTTTTCATCCGGTAACTTTAGAGGAAAATACCGCAGAACATCAGGTAGAGGAACTCTTGTCCGTCTTAGTTTCTCACAGTGAGATGGAATTTATTATTACAAAATCAAACGCCGATGCAGGGGGACGAAGAATTAATAGTTTGTTAGATGCCTATGGGATGAAATATAAAAATCTTCACGTGTTTACATCATTAGGACTGATTCGTTACTTAAGCGCCATAAATTATTGCGCTATGGTAATAGGCAATTCTTCCAGTGGAATTATAGAAGCGCCTTCGTTTGGCGTTCCGACTGTAAATATTGGTGATCGACAAAAGGGGCGTATAAGAGCGGATTCAATTATTGATTGTAATCCGAATTCAAAATCAATTGATGCTGCAATGAAAAAAGCGCTTTCAAAGGATTTTTGTAAAGTGGCAAAGAATTGTAACAGCCCGTTTGGAGACGGTAACACATCAAAAAGAATAGTGGAGGAAATAAAGCGGATATTTACATCTTCTAGTGTAGATTTAAAGAAGAAGTTTTATGATTTATAGACATAAATGCTGAATTTGATTTTTAAATGGCGATACTCTTAATGAAAAATGCGTATGAAAGAGGATATGACATGTTTGATTTGGAAAAGTTTATCGGTGATTATGTGACCAAAAGACCAAAGAGTATGTTTCTTTTTGATATCGAAAAGAACAAAGAACGGTTAGCCGATAAAATAGAAGGAAAACGGATTCTTGTTATCGGTGGAGCGGGAAGTATCGGTAGTTCTTATGTAAAGGCAGTGTTACCATTTGAGCCGAAGACTATGGTGATTGTTGATACCAACGAAAATGCTTTGGCTGAAATTACGAGGGATTTGCGTAGTACAAAGGGTATGTATGTGCCGGAGGATTATATTACTTATCCGATGGATTTTGCTTCACCTGTATTTGAAAAGATGTTTCGTGCGAACGGTGGGTTTGATATTGTAGCAAATTTTTCGGCACATAAACATGTAAGAAGTGAAAAAGACATTTATTCTGTAGAAGCTTTGCTTCAGAATAATGTTTTACATGCAAAGCAGTTATTAGATTTGTTGGCAGAATTCCCGCCGGAGGAATATTTTTGTGTGTCAACAGATAAAGCAGCAAACCCTGTAAACATTATGGGAGCAAGTAAGCGATTAATGGAAGACGTGATTTTCTCTTATTCGGACAAATTCCCTGTAAAAACTGCGCGTTTTGCAAATGTCGCATTTTCTAATGGTTCATTACCGGCTGGATTCTTGGCGCGTATTCAAAAACTGCAGCCATTGAGTGCACCGTCAGATGTTACAAGATACTTTGTCTCACCGGAAGAAAGCGGACAGATTTGTATGCTTTCCTGTATGCTTGGAAATAACAGAGAAATATTTTTCCCGAAGCTTTCTGAAGAACAGGTTATGAGCTTTGATAAGATTGCAGAATCTCTGTTGGAGTCACAAGGGTATGAAGTTATTAAATGTGCTAGCGATGAAGAAGCAATTGAGAAGTCCGTTGCACTAAAAGAAGGAAGCAAAAAATATCCGGTTCATTTTTCTATATCTGATACATCCGGTGAAAAAGCCTACGAAGAATTCTATACAGATGAAGAATCTGTAGATATGAACAGGTTTTCTTCTTTAGGAGTGATTACTGGAAAAGGTATTCCGGACAAGTCAGGAGTGGAGGTATTGTTT
>JAILJP010000021.1 GCA_024694625.1 Lachnospiraceae bacterium
CGAGGTGCCATGGACGGCACCGAGAACACATAACCGAAATGGACTGAGATTGTGTGTGGTACCGACATCTAAAAACATGCTTCGTCTTTTTTCTTAGCAAGCGGTGACTTAAGCCGGCTCACCTTGAGTTTTGAAAAGCGCCAAATATAAATAACTAGTCTTTGTCCTTGGCACACACTTGCTTCGAACTGTAAATTGTTGTCCAGACACAAAAAGGATGCTCGTATTTAGCATCAAGAGTTTCTAACATCCTTGCAAAACTTCAGGGGGTGGGGAGGGCAGCCGGGGCGAGGGAAGTTATAAAGATTATACTTTGGGGGTAAAAAAAGACTCGTAAACTTTCTGTGGCACTGTAAAAATAGATTATGGTATAATAAAATCGCTTAGTGCCTCAGTAAAGTGTGTGCTGAGGCGAAAACGGTTTTGTATGAATAGTAAGGGGAGAGCCTATGAGTCTAGTTAAAACCAATGAAAAATGTATTGGATGTAACCGCTGCATCCGTGCCTGTAGCAGTATGGGTGCCAATATTGCAGTGGAAAAAGACGGAGAAAACATCATTGATGTGGATCCGGTAAAATGTATCGCCTGCGGAGCCTGTATTGATGTTTGCGAACATGGTGCAAGAGAGTTCGAAGATGATGTGGAGAGATTCTTCGCTGATTTGAAAAAGGGCGAAAAGATTTCTGTGTTGATTGCTCCTGCATTTTTGGCGAACTATCCGGGTGAATACGAGAAGTATTTGGGTATGTTAAAAAAGCTTGGTGTCAATCGTTTTATCAGCGTATCTTTTGGTGCGGATATTACCACCTGGGGCTACATTAAATACATTACCGAGCGAAATTACTATGGAAGTATTTCTCAGCCCTGTCCGGCTGTGGTGGGATATATTGAGCGTTACACACCGGAGCTTTTACCAAAGCTTATGCCGGTACAGTCTCCTATGATGTGCGCAGCTATCTATGTCAAAAAATATATGAAGCTTCCGGATAAGCTGGCATTTATCAGTCCATGTATTGCCAAGAAAAATGAGATTGATGATCCCAACAATCACGGATATGTATCTTACAATCTGACATTTACCCATTTGGTAGAATACTTAAAAGAACATCCGGTCAGTGGTGCTACCCCTTACAAGGATGAGATCGAATACGGTTTGGGTTCCATTTATCCCATGCCCGGTGGATTAAAAGAAAATGTATACTGGCTTTTGGGTGAAGATGCTCTGGTACGTCAGATGGAAGGTGAGCATCATATGTATGAATACCTTCAGCGAAACAAGGATATGATTAAAAACGGAAACACACCCTATCTGTTTGTGGATGCATTAAACTGCACTAACGGATGTCTTTACGGTCCGGGTACGGAGTCTCGTGCCACTATGGATGAGAGTGTATTTGCTGCCATTCAAAGAATAAAGGCAGATTCAAAAGACGAGCTGAAGAAATCCCCTTGGAGCAGAAATATTCCTCCGAAAAAGAGAATAGCTGCTCTTAACAAAAAGTTTGAATTTTTGAACTTAGATGACTTTGTTCGTAAGTATACTGACCGTAGCAAAGAATGTGCATATAAGATGCCTTCTAACGCAGAGTTAGAGAATATTTACTCTGAGATGAAAAAAGATACTGAGGAAAAGCGCACCATCGACTGCGGCTGTTGTGGATATGATTCCTGCCATGATATGGCAGTGGCAATTTACAATGGATTCAACCACATTCATAACTGTGTACATTATATCAAAGATATTGCCTACGAAGAAAAGGATCATGCGATAGAACTTACAGAGGAGGTTCGACGGACACAGGAAGAAATGCGGGAAAAGAAAGCGTCTTTAGCGGAAGGCATTAGTGAAAACTTTGATTCTTTGATGGGCTCTATCGGAGAAATCGAAAAGACCAGTGAAGACAATGCACATCAGACCAGACGTATTACTGCTGCGATGCAGGAAGTAGATGAGTTTGCTGCGGAGTTAAAGAGTGTTCTTTCCACCATTGAGGGATACTTGGAGAAGTTGAGCTCCAACAATGCGGACGTTATTGCGATTTCATCCCAGACCAACCTCTTGGCATTAAATGCTTCTATCGAGGCGGCCCGTGCCGGTGAGGCAGGAAAGGGATTTGCAGTTGTTGCAGACGAGATTAAAAACCTGGCAGAGGATTCTAAGACCACTGCGGACGACAGTAACCAAAACAACAATGATATCAAAGAGACAGTGGATAGGCTTTTGGCAGAATCCGGAAAGTTAGAAGAAATTGTTGCTAAAGTTGAGGAGAGAGCAGGAAAGCTTACTGCATCTTCCGAGGAGACCACAGCATCCATTGAAGAAATGCGTGATATTACTTTAAATGTAGAGAATTCATTGAAGCAGATTCTTGAAGATTAGTGGAAAAACATTATAATATCATCAAAGAATAAAAAGCCACCCACCTTTTTATAAAAGGTGGGCGCTTTGTCGTGTAAGAAAGGATTTTTATATGTATATGATTGTTGGCCTGGGAAATCCGGGATTGAAATATCATCACACCAGACACAATGTAGGATTTGATGCGCTGGATATGGTGGCAAAAGAATATGGCATCTCAATGAGAAAAAAGGAAAAAAACGGAATTACAGGAACCGGTGTGATTTCGGGGGAAAAGGTGCTTCTGGTAAAACCCCAGACTTATATGAATAATTCCGGGGAGTGTGTGGAACCATTGGCATCTTTTTACAAGATTTTGCCGGAGCATGTCATTGTAATCTCTGATGATGTGTCATTGGATTATGGTCGTCTACGTATTCGAAAGAAAGGTTCCGCGGGAGGACACAATGGACTAAAAAGCATTATCGCCCACCTTGGAACGGAAAGTTTTCCCAGAGTACGTGTGGGTGTAGGAATTCCGGAGGATGATATGATTGCTCATGTTCTTGGCCGACCCAAGAGAGAGGATCAAAAGAAAATTGAGGAAGCGACTTCCAACATTGGGGAAGCCCTTTCTCTTATGATTTCCGGAAACACGGATATGGCAATGAACCGGTTTAATTAATAGTGATACAATTCGTACCACAGAGTTTTTTCGTGAGGTTTTGTATGAAAACATTTCTTGCGCCTTTGGATGAACTTTCGGAAATTGAAAGTTTAAAGGAAGGTTTAAAAAGAAAAAAGAAAATATATGGTCTTTCAGGATGCATTGATGCAGGGATTTCTCATTTGGTATTTGGAATCGGTGAGGACCATCCCTGGAAGCTTGTAATTACCCAGGAGGATCAAAGAGCAAAGGAACTCTATGAGGAGGTTCTCTTTTTTGATGAGGATGCGGTGTATTACCCTGCCAAGGACTTGCTTTTTTACCAGTCGGATATTCGCGGAAATGCATTGGAAAAAGATCGGATTTTGGCACTGGCAAAAATGGTCACAGCAGAGCGGCTTACGATTTTTACTACTATAGATGCTTTGATGAACCGACTGCCTTCCCAGACCAGATTTTTGGAAAACATTTTGCACTTATCCGTAGGCGCGGAAGTGAAGCTAAAGTGGCTGAAAAAGACGTTGACTACTTTAGGATTTGAGAATGTGACCCAGGTGGAAGGCCCGGGAGAATTTGCTATTCGAGGTGGCATATTAGATGTGTTTTCCATGCAGGAGGACAATCCTCTTCGTGTGGAATTTTGGGGAGATGAGATTGATTCTCTCCGCTATTTTGATGCGGTGTCTCAAAAGTCTTTAGAGTCTGTAGAGGAAGCCTATGTATATCCTGCTACGGAACTGGTTCTTTCTTCTGAGGAAATTGCCGACGGAATGAAAAAAATCAAAAAAGAAGGAAAGCGTATTTACGAAAGCCTTCGCAAGGAAATGAAAACGGAAGAAAGCTTTCATTTAAAAACTCATGTGGAAGAAATGGAAGGAAAGGAAGGCACGGATTTATTTCTTCAGGAAGTGGAGAGTCATCTTTCCTATTTTGTAAAAGAAACATTTAGCCTGATTCAGGAACTGCCGGAGGAAACCCTTGTATTTGTAGAAGAGCCGGCTCACGTGGAAGAGCGGGCAAAGGCGGTTTTTGACGAGTTCTTTGAAAGTATGGCGCGCCGTGTTGAAGGTGGTTATGCCCTGCCGGGACAAAAGGATATGCTCATTTCCTATTCGGAAGTGTTAAAGCTTTTAAGCACACATCCGGGGGTGCTTTTCAGTGCTTTGGATGCGCCCAAGTGTTCATTTAAACCCACAACCCATTTTTATTTACATACTACTTCCATTACGGCATATCAAAACAATTTTCCTTTGCTGGTAAAGGAGTTGAAAGCATATAAAAAGAAGCACTATTCCGTAGTGCTTATGTCTGCCTCTAGAACCCGTGCCAAACGTTTGGCAGAGGAGTTAATGGAAGAAGAAATCAATGCCTTTTATTCAGAAAACTACAAGGAGCCCCTTCCCAAGGGAATGGTGCTTTGTACCGTAGGACCGCTAAACCATGGATTTGAATACAGTGAGTGTCAGTTTGCCATTATTGCGGAAAATGACCTTTTTGGAAATCAGAAAAAGAAGAAGAGAAGAAAACGATTTGCTCCGGGAGATGCCATTAAAGGCTTCGGAGATTTGAATATCGGTGACTACATCGTTCATGAAAATTATGGCCTTGGAATTTATCAGGGGTTGGAAAAAATAGAAGTGGACCGGGTGATGAAGGACTACATCAAACTGTCCTATGCCAAGGGTTCCAACCTCTATATCCCTGCCACACAGTTGGATGTGATTTCCAAGTATGGAACTGTGGGGGGAAAGAAACCGAAGCTAAATACCATTGGCGGAAACGAGTGGAAAAATACCAAGTCCCGGGTAAAAACTGCTGTGGGAGAAGTGGCAAAGGAACTGGTGGAACTTTACGCCCTTCGTCAGCAGGACAATGGATTTGTCTACGGGGAGGATACGGTTTGGCAGCAGGAATTTGAGGAGTCCTTCCCTTATGACGAGACGGAAGGCCAGTTGGAAGCCATCGCAGATGTAAAGCGGGATATGATGTCCACAAAAATTATGGACCGTCTCATCTGCGGAGATGTGGGTTACGGAAAAACGGAAATTGCCATTCGAGCAGCCTTTAAAGCCGTACAGGAAGGTAAGCAGGTGGTCTATCTTTGCCCCACGACCATTTTGGCTCAGCAGCACTACAACAATTTCTGTCAGCGTATGAAGGCTTATCCGGTAAACATCGAAATGCTTTCCAGATTCCGCACATCTGCCCAAAACAAGGACACGGTGAATCGCCTGAAAAAGGGAGAGGTGGATATTGTTATCGGAACCCATAGGGTACTTTCCAAGGATGTATCCTACAAGGATTTGGGACTTTTGATTATTGATGAGGAACAGCGCTTCGGCGTTACCCATAAGGAAAAGATTAAGCAGATGAAGAAAAATGTAGATGTGCTTTCTTTGTCCGCAACACCAATTCCACGAACTCTTCATATGAGTCTGGTGGGAATTCGGGATATGTCGGTTTTAGATGAAGCGCCATTGGAGCGAACCCCCATTCAGACCTTTGTCTTTGAACAAAATGATGAGATGGTGCGAGAAGCTATTGAGCGAGAGTTAGCTCGTGGCGGTCAGGTGTACTATGTTATTAACCGGGTAAAAACCATTGCAGATGTGGCGGCTCGAATTCAAAAGTTAGTACCGGATTGTGAGGTGGCATACGCTCATGGCCAGATGCCGGAGACGAAGCTGGAAGAAATCATGAAGAGCTTCATGAACAAAGAAATCGATGTTTTGGTTGCCACCACCATTATTGAAATTGGTCTTGATATTTCAAATGTAAATACCATTATTATTCACGACGCAGACAAGCTTGGTCTTTCCCAGCTCTATCAGCTTCGTGGACGTGTGGGAAGATCTAACCGAAGAGCCTATGCCTTTTTAATGTATAAAAAGGATAAGGTGTTAAAAGAAGTGGCAGAAAAAAGACTGGCCGCTATCCGTGAGTTTACGGATTTAGGAAGTGGATTTAAGATCGCCATGCGAGACTTGGAAATTCGTGGAGCCGGAAATCTTTTGGGTGAGGCCCAGTCGGGACACATGGATGCTGTTGGATATGATTTGTACTGTAAGATGCTTTCGGAAGCGGTGAATCTGGAAAAAGGTATTGAGACGGAAGGTGACTTTAACACTGCCATTGATTTGGATGTGGATGCTTACATTCCGGAAAAATACATTCCAGATGAAATTCAAAAGCTGGACATTTACAAACGTGTGGCTGGTATTTGGACAGAGGAAGAAAAGTCCGACATGATTGACGAGCTCATTGACCGATATGGGGAGCCACCAAAGTCGGTAAACAATCTTTTGGATATTTCCCTCTTAAAGGCAGCAGCCCACAAGGCATATATTACAGATATCAAACAAAAGGGTGGCGTTGTACGTATGATGATTTTGCCAGAGGCAAAGATTAACCCGGCAGGCATTCCGGATTTAGTCAAAGAGTTTGCGCCATACTTAGAATTTAAGGCGGATAAGGATGCGCCATCCTTTGAACTTCACTACACCAGAGACAGTCGTTTCCCAAAGCGGGATATGATTTCGTATTTAATGAACTTTGTGTGTACAATGCGAGAAAACCTTGTAGAAAAATAGGAAAATGTCTATAATAGGTACGATTACGTGATATTGGAGGTTATATCAAAATGAAAAAGCTTTTAGCTAAAATGGGAGCAGTTGCCATGGCAAGTGCAGTATTATTTACCGGTTGTGG
>JAILJP010000028.1 GCA_024694625.1 Lachnospiraceae bacterium
TGAAGCCGGATTATCCGTGGCATATTCTTTTATCATTTTTTCATACAGTGCCACTCTTCTCAAGTAGTTATCCTTTCCATCCTCCATCAGTTCATAAAAATCCTTTGTGATTTTCATGCTCTCATCCCATGGATTTTTATATTCCCGATGTTTCAGATTGCAAGGATCCGGATTGAGCTCTATATCATCATTTGAAATAATTGCATTTAAGAAATCGTGATGGAAAAATGTCATATCAATCCACTTGACGAACCGCTTTTTTCTCCCATTCTTATCTACCATCCATCGGAATAAAGTTCGTGAAAAAGAAACAGCCGACTTTATATGCTTTTTTTTCATCATATTTTCCGGATAGGTCAATGCAATGGCGCTTTCCAATAATAGCCCCACCACCTCGCGCTCATAGTTTGATACCTTGATGGTGTCGTAATGATGAAACTCTATGGGTTCACATCCCAAAAAATGACGGACATTGTGATTATCGATATCCGTTTCCAACTGAACATGAATTCCAAAGCTTTTGGAAAACTCATGGCGATATTTCATCTTCTCAGCCCGGTCATGAATATAGGGATGAGCTACCGTATCTAAGCTATAATGTCCCATAAATCCACAAATATAAGCATCTACGATTTCCAAATCTTTTTTATTGGAAAATCCTTCCCTTGAAAGAAATAGATTTTGAAAAAAAGACATCACCCGATCTGCGTGCATCACAAAACCAATATTCTTTTTGTAAAAAAGATGGGCCTGCGGACTGTAAAAGAAAATATCCGGGCCTTGTTGGCCCAGATTATATACGTTTCTATGATTTACTATAAATTCCGGCGTGGTCTCCATCGCCTTTTCGCTTTCATCTCCAAAAAAATAATGTGCACGAAATCCCGGCATTTTCTTCCGTCTCCTCTTTCATCCTTCCAAGTGTAAGTCACAAACTATATATAAATTATTCCCACGATTCCTCGCCTCTTATTCTGTCACTACATCCTCAGTGGTTTTAACACTCTGATCTATATCCGTATCTTTTTTTCGTAGGATCAGCTTCACCCCAACCACTTCAGCAACAATGGCCTGCTCATCCACTTCAAAAATCTCATCATCATGAAGGGCTCTTGCCGTCCACTCCATACCGTTGTAAATGGCTTTTCCGGTTTCCATTCGATTGTCCACCTTTTCCAAAACCCGAACTTCCTGTCCTAAGGTCTCTTCATAGTTGCTTCGAACACGCTTACTGTTTAAGTATTTCATCGCCCATGGTCTGGTGAAATATAAAAGTACAAAAGTCACCACGAAAAATACCACTGCCTGCAGCCAAATCGGTCCGTGGAATGCTGCTACTATCAGGGCTGCCAACGCACCTCCGGATACCCATATGGAGGTAAGGCCAACTGTAATTCCTTCTAAAATGAGAGTGGCCACCAAAAGTATTAACCAAAAATATAACCAATTATCCATAAGTTCCTCCTTTTTTCGGTAAGGTGCAACAACCAAACCCTTTATCTGTCAAACACCATTTTACACAGTTATAACTGTTTTCATCATACTATGAATTTAGAAATTCCTCAATCTGGCTGTATATAATATCCATAAGTCGCACTCTGGCTTCCACCGATGCCCATGCAATATGAGGTGTGATAAACACGTGATCATCCTCTAAAAGTTCCGTCAATGGACAATCCTTTGACATAGGCTCCTCCGTCAAAACATCCAGACCTGCTCCGGCGATTTGATTATTTTGTATTGCCCAAACCAAATCTTCTTCTACAATAATAGGACCTCTGCCAACATTTATTAATACAGCAGATTCTTTCATTTTTGAAAACGCTTCCTTATTCATCAACCCTTGTGTATTCTCATCCAAAGGCGCATGGATAGAGACAATATCCGAGGTTTTCAAAAGCTCATCAAAGCCAACTTCCTTGTATAATTTGTTGTGATTTTTTCCAGAAGTGGAATAGTACTGCGCCTTACAGCCAAACGCCTCTGCCAACTGTGCCACCTTTTGACCAATGGCTCCCATTCCGATGATTCCCCAGGTTTTACCGCTGATTTCATGAAACTGACGCTCAAAATGAGTAAAGAGTTTATCTCCCATATATCCTTTCGAGGAAACATATCGATCGTAATATGGCAAATGCTCGTATAAATAGAACAAAAGTGCAAAGGTATGCTGAGCTACAGAGTCTGTGGAATATCCCGCCACGTTTCTCCAAGCAATTCCTCTTTTATCCAAATACTCTTTATCCAAGTTGTTGGTTCCCGTTGCAGTTACACATACCAGTTTCAGATTCTTTGCCTCGCCTATGGTCTCCTCATTAATCAGCGTCTTATTTACCACAATAATATCTGCATCCTTTACCCTATCCTTCACTTCATTTGGATAAGTAAAGTCATAGTTAATCACTTCACCAAAAGTGGAGAATTTCAATAAATCAATGTCACTGCCAATGGATTTTCTGTCTAAAAATACAAGCTTCATTCTTCAATCCTCTTCTTAAAATAATTTCTGCTCATCAACACAGGAATCAAAGACAAAATAACAATACATGCTCCCACAAGGAAAATATTTCCGTTGGGAATGTATTCTGTCTTTCCACTTTCTGCATTGATATAGGTTTCTCCCGAAGATTGTACCACCCATTGCCCCATTAAGGAACCGCCAATCATAGGAATTAATACAAAA
>JAILJP010000053.1 GCA_024694625.1 Lachnospiraceae bacterium
TTTCCTGCGTATGTCAATTTGTCTACATTGATGATACGGATTTCATTGTCATACTTTCTAAACATGTAATGAATGTAATTGGAACCAATAAATCCGGCTCCTCCTGTTACTAAATAAGTTCTCATTCTTCTTCCTCCAAAGTTTCTGATACTTCTTTTTTTTCTTTGACGAGTTTTACCTTATGCTCCGGTCCCTCATCAGCAGTACGAGTCTTAATCTTTTTCACTTTTATGTTTTCTTTTTTCAGTGCTCCCTCAATCTCTTCCAAACGATAGTTTAAAAGAGCGGTTTCCTGAATCAGGCGTTTGATTCGTCGGTCCTGATTCGTAATCACAATAGTAAAAGTATACAATATTAATAGAATAAAGCCAAATCCAAATAACATTAACATGTTAATCGGGAGCTCAATTCCCATTAAATCCGATAAATACTCCAGTGTTCCGGGGAAGATATCAATAACCAAAAACAGTATTGCCACAAAAAACCACACCAATGCGTATTTCAACTCAATGACGCGTTTTTTCACCTTGCTTCCAACATACAAAAATGCGATGAGAGTCGCTACGGCAATGATTAGTTGTAATCGAAACATCATAGCTTTTCTCCTCCATAACTCCTATCCATAAAGTCTTCCTTTTTGTATTTTTCGTATCCGATGCCGGCCATAAAGCAGGCAATGGTTACTTTAAACATATAATAGATGGCGCGTTTGAAGGATATAGAAGAAGTTCCTTCCTCTCTGGCCTTCATACGAACCGGTATTTCTTTTAGGGTATATCCCAGTTTCAAAACAGTAATGGCCGTCTCCGGTTCCGGATAATCCTTGGGATATTCTTCTGCGAAAAAATTAATGACATCCCGTCCTACCATACGCATTCCACTGGTGGGATCTGTGACAGTTTCTCCTGTAAAGATTTTAATCAGACGGGAGAACCAATTGATTCCCATTCGTCTTGCTCCGGAAGACTGGAAGCCTTCTTTTTCAATAAAACGGGAGCCTATTAACATATTCATTTTTTCTGTTTTGATAATGCTTAACATTTCCTCTAGGAAGGCCGCATCATGCTGTCCGTCTCCGTCCACCTGAACCGCATACTCATATCCGTAACGCTTTGCGTACAAATATCCGCATTGCACTGCAGCTCCGATACCGGAATTCAAAGGCATGTTCACCACATTATACCCACTCTTTTCACAAAGCCGCATGGTATCATCCTTTGAGCAGTCATTGATAATCACATAATCAAAAGACGGCGCATTCTTTTTTATGTCCTCAACGGTTTTTATAATATTCCCTTCTTCGTTGTACGCAGGAATAATCACTAACGCTTTTTTCATCGTTTCTCCTTCATGAAAAGTTTTAGGTACAAATCTCCCAACTGTATCATTCTTTTTCGAATCCATACGCTAAGATTGATTTGCCAGGTCTTTAATCCCAAAGATGGCGCATATTTTTCAATCAATTTTCTATGCTCTTGGGCATAGGCATTTGCACCTTCTCCTCCCAGCACTTCACTTGTATTGGAAGTAGGGCGCAAACGGAAGTAATTCAATGCCTCATGGATGATATAGATTTTTCCCAAAAGAGCAATCGCTGCATAAAAATCATAATCAATGATGTAAGAAAAACGGCTATCAAATCCACCTACTTTTTCATAGGCACTTCTTCGGAAAAGGTTTGCCAAGGGAGCACCTAAATAATCTCTGGTAAAGAAAGAAAACATAACCGCGTCTCTTCCTTCTGTTACTCCACTTTTATGATAACGTTTGTAGGTTCCGCCCTTTGTTCCATCCAAACCCACAAATCTGGTATCGGAAGAAACCATCTCTACCTCGGGATGTTCTTCTAGGATTTTTACTTCTCTTTCAATGAGGTTCAAATCAATTAAATCATCTCCGCAAAGCAATCGAAGAAATTCTCCCTCACACAGAGAAAGGCAGTAATTCCAATTACCTGCCATTCCCAAATTCTTATCGTTATGATAAATTTTCAAACGGGCATCTTGTTTTGTTGCCTCATATTCTTTTAAAACATCGTAGGAATGATCGGAGGAATTATCATCCACAACAATCAATTCCAAATCTCTAAAACTTTGATTTAAAACACAATCCAGAGTTTCGGTTATCGTATCCGCATTATTATATACCGGTACACAAACACTTACTTTGGGGGCCATTACATTTCCTCCAGATATACATCCAATGCATCTTCCCAATTTGCCATAGCAAATTCGTCAGTGGTAAGCTTTAACATCTTATTTTCCAAAATAGAATACTTTGGACGGTTGGCTGACGCAGGATTCATTGCTGCATATTCTTCTGAAGTAACATGATTAACTTTGGTAGTCAAACCTTTTTTCTTGAAAATTGTCTCGGTAAAGTCAGCCCAGTTGGTGTCGCCCTCACATGTAGCGTGATACAAACCATAACTGTCGGTAGGCTCCAAGAAATGAATCATTTTGGCAAGTTCTACAGCACTTGTGGGTGAGCCCTTCTGGTCACATACAACGCTAACTTCATCATGAGTTTCTGCCAAACGAAGCATTGTCTTAACGAAGTTCTTTCCGTCTCCATAAAGCCATGCAGTTCTTAAAATAAAGTATTTGTCAGCGAACTCTTTTACAAAGTTTTCTCCTGCCAATTTCGTACGTCCATAAGCACTTACCGGATTTGGTGTGTCGAATTCCAAATAAGGACGGGTTCCGTTTCCTTCAAAAACATAATCGGTAGAAATGTGAATTAGTTTTGCGCCAACTTCTGAAGAAGCAATTGCAAGGTTTCTGGGTCCAATGGCATTTGCTTTATAAGCTGCGTCTTCGTTAGTTTCGCAACCGTCAACATTGGTAAAAGCAGCGCAGTTAATAATCACATCCGGCTGTTCTTTTCTTGCCATTTTCATTACCGCATTGATATCAGAAATATCCAAAACGGTAATTCCTTCTCCTTCCACCATATCAGTTTTAATAAAAGATACAGTATCTCCATATTCCTTTTGAATAGCACGACCCAACTGTCCGTTACATCCGGTTAAAAGTACTTTTTTCATTCTATACATACTCCTGTGATAGTTTTACTAAGCGATTCATCGCAGAGAAAATACCGCGAATAGACGCTCGTGTAATATTCGATGAAATACCAACACCAAAGGTACGATTTCCCGTACGAGGATCTTCCATCTCAATATAAGCAGCTGCTTTTGCGTGACTTCCCACGCCCAAAGCGTGCTCGGAATAATCCTGAACCGTAAAGTCCATCTCCGGAACACACTGCTTAATTGCCAATTTTACAGCATCAATCGGTCCGTTTCCATCCGCCTCGGAATGGAACACTTCCCCATTGTATTCAAAATCAAGAGCAACATGGGTATCATCATTTCCCGTGTTGTCATCAATATCTACAAAGTTTAAGGTGTAGGGAGCCTTTGCCTCAATATACTCTTTCTTGAAAGCAGACATAATAATCTCGGGCTTAACTTCGCCCCCTTCTTTCTCAGAAATATATTGAATCACATCAGCAAATTCCCTTTGCATTTTTTTCGGCAGTTTATAACCATATACCGTATCCATAACGAAAGCAACCCCACCCTTTCCGGATTGGGAATTAATGCGAACCACCGGCTCGTACTTTCTTCCGATATCTGCAGGATCAATAGGTAAATAAGGCACCTGCCAAATCTGGCTGTTTCTGTCATTCATGGCCTTTACGCCCTTGTTAATGGCATCCTGATGGGAACCGGAAAAAGCTGTAAATACAAGCTTTCCGGCATAGGGATGACGAAGATCCACATCCATCTTACAACAGCGCTCATAGACTTCTATTATCTCATTTATATTTTCAATATCAAGTTCGGGATTGATTCCCTGTGAAAACATGTTATATGCAACTGTAAGCACATCTACATTTCCGGTTCGCTCACCGTTGCCTAAAAGTGTACCTTCCACTCTGTCAGCGCCAGCCAATAAAGCAAGTTCGGTACAAGCCACGCCGCAACCTCTGTCATTATGAGGATGAATACTAATAATGGTATTTTCTCTGTCCTCAATATGATTGGATACCCACTCTACCTGATCGGCATAAACGTTGGGGGTATTCATTTCTACCGTGTTGGGAAGGTTGAAAATAATGGGAGCTTCAGTAGCATGGTCCCATTCTTTTGCTACTGCATTGCAAATGCGTGCCGAAAATTCCACTTCTGTTCCGGAAAAACTTTCAGGGGAATATTCCAACTGAAGATTTCCGTCATATTTATGTAAGCCTTCCTTTACCATACGGGTTCCGTCAATGGCGATTTGAACAATTTCATCTTCGGTTTTATTAAATACCACATCTCTTTGTAAGGTAGATGTGGAATTGTAAATATGAAAGACAACGTTTTTTATTCCCTGAATTGCTTCAAATGTTCTGTCAATCAACTCCTGTCTGCACTGTGAAAGCACCTGTACTTTCACGTCATCGGGAATCTTATGTTCTGCAACCAACTTTCTTAAGAAATCAAATTCAATCTGACTGGCTGCAGGGAATCCGATTTCAATTTCTTTGAACCCAAGCTTAATCAAAAGATCAAACATCTCCATTTTTTCTTCTACATTCATGGGTTCAATCAATGCCTGGTTTCCATCTCGAAGATCTACACTACACCAAATAGGTGCTTTCTCGATTTCTTTGTTAGGCCAGGTTCTTTCCTTAAAATCCACAACCGGATTTCTCTTATAACGTTTGTAATTTAACATGTCAATGTCTCCTTTTCCTTATGTCTCAGGCCTTTTCTCCGAAACCTCCTTCCACAAGTTCGATCAAGGCCGTCAATGCTTTTTCCTCATCTTCTCCGTCGCAACAGATTTCAATTTCGTCTCCGCTTCGAATACAAGCCCCCAACACACTTAGTACGCTTTTCGCATTGGCCTCGGAGCCATTGTGGTATTTGAAAACAATGTGAGACTGATATTTCATTGCTACATCACAAAAAATTCCAGCAGGGCGAAGATGCAACCCTGAAAGATTGTTTACTGTAACCTTTTTACTAATCATTTTTACTCTCCCGTAGTGGTTTGTTCTTCTTCCTCTTCGGAAGTAACCACTATCGTAATCTTTGTATCTGAAACCGTATAATCTGTTTCATCCAAAGAAAAACTTATTTCAAGTTCATAGGTGCCGCCTTCTGTTATAGAGGAAGCGTCTACCGTTCCCTTGATTTGAGAGGCCTTTAATTCATCAATCAAAGACTTCTTTCCGGAAACCGTAACACTGATTTCATCCTGTCCCAACTCAAAATTCAAGCCGGTTGCCAATGAAGAAACTGTAATATTATCACTGCTTACCTTGAAGGTTTTTTCCTCCAATTCCGAAACCGAAACGGTAACGGTAACCTTTGCATTGGTACCGCTTCGAATGGTCACACCTTCCGGTAGATAAGAACTGACATCCACTTCTGTTTCAAAGTCCGAACTAATCTTAGATAAATCCACAACGGAGGTAGGTACCTTTATAGATGAAATACCGTTTAATACAGCACTGTCACCAACAATCTCTACAGTAGAAGGTGAAATTTTAACTCCTTCCAACTCTACTCCCTCCGGCAAGTCCGAATCACTTTCCAATTCAACCGGAACGGTTTTTACGCTCAAGAAACTTACAGATACATTCACCGTGGACTCACTGAGTTCCAATCCTGTGGTATCAATTTCCGTACCGTTGGCATCCAAAACTTTTGGTACCACACTTTCGGAAATATTGGATGACAAGCCACCTACATCACAGGATGCAACCACAGTAGAAATCTTGGAAACATCCTCAGCAGGGCCGGATATGGTAATTACATTTGGTGTTACCTCAACAGAATCCACTGTATATCCATCTGCCGGGTTTCCTGTAGTTTCCCCGGAAATAATAAACTTCGATGTCATCCGCTCTCCAACTTCCACGGTCAAATACTTGGTGGAGCCGGAAATAGTAACGGAACCGGAATAACGATTTGCAGAAATCTCTACCGGAATTCGACTGTCATTTTCCAAATTGTTTAAGTCTGCTGTTGCTGTAAAATCTGAAGCTGTCAACTGTTCCATAATAGAACGTCTCGCCGTCACTCTAAAGGTTACCGTATTGGCATTGTCAGGAATGGTGTAATACTTCCCCTGCTCCAACAATACATTTTCATTGATTACCTGAACCGTAACCGTAAAACTTTTGGACTGGGCGGGATTGTCTACATTTACCACAACCAACCATAGAATAATAGCAAAGAGCACAGCTAATATTTTTAAACCGATGTTATTCACTACCGCTTTAATCAATTTATTTTTCACCGCGAACCCTCCTTCCTAAGCGAGCAAGGAACGTATCGCTCTTTTTGTATTTCATATCAGGATCCTGAAGATGTTTCAAAATATCTCCCAATCCTTCCGGACTGACATCCCTAATCAATCGACTTTCCTTTGCTACGGAAATCTTTCCTGTCTCTTCGGAAACCACAATAATAAGCGCATCGCTTACTTCACTGGCTCCCACTGCGGCACGATGTCTGGTTCCCAAATCCTTACTCAACATCATGGAATCCGTCAAAGGCAGATAACAAGTGGCAGCAACCACACGATTCCCGCGAACGATGATTGCTCCATCGTGCAGAGGCGTATTTTTTTCAAAAATATTAATCAGCAACTGCTTGGTCAAAAGCGCATCCAAAGGAATTCCCGTTCTTTCATACTCAGTCATCTGTACGTCCTGTTCGATGACAATCAAAGCTCCGGTTTTCACTGCACCCATTTCGAAGCAAGCCTTCACCAAATCGTTTAGGGTACGGTCCGAAAAGCGCAAGCCTGTGGGTCGTCCTGTTGCAAAAGGCAAAAAGTGATTTAATAGGTTGGATCTTCCCAAGCGTTCCAAGGCACTGCGAAGTTCCGGTTGGAATACAACAATCAATGCAATCAAACCGGCACTGACAAGTTTTTCTCCCAGCCAAAGGATGGTATTCATCTGTAAAATGGCTGCCGCTAGGAAAAACACGATAATAATCAGTATTCCTCGAAACAGCATCCATGCTCTGGTATCTTTAATCCACGCCAGAACATAGTAAATAAACCATGCGATTAAGATGATTTCAATCACATCGGTAATCTGTATATCCGGCAGACCAAGGTCAAAGTAGTCGCCTAAAAACGTATCTATGTTGTCAAAAAAACTACTCAACCTTTGTCACTTCCTTTCTATTTTCGACCTTTTCTTCCTCTCCTTGAAAGTCCATATTGGTATGTCTGGAAGAAGGATTTCCATCTGTTATTTTCTTTATTTCTTTTACTTCTTTTTCTATACGAATCTTTGGTACAGCGGTTACGTAGTAATAGTATTCGTCATCCTCAAACTGAACCTTTTCCGCTCTGGAATAATCCAAATCCAAAAACAAATAATTTGTGGCAAGTCCAACGCCCAATGCAATCAAACTGCCACTAATAATCCAGGGAATCTGACTGCTGCGGTTAAGCATTAAACATCCTGACAGCAAAATGACAAACCCGGATAAGGTTCCTGATAAAACAGCAACCGCCCAAGCATGAGCAATATTAGAACAACGAATTACATAAACAACCAAAAAGATGGCAATCATCGCTGTCAAAAATACATAGAACATGGGATTGGACAACATGCCATTCATCAAAAGATCTGACACGGACACATTTTCCTGAGAATCCATAAACTGTGACGCATGCTCTTTAACGCTCTTTAAATAATATGCCATAACACTTCCGCAGAGGACTGTGGTAACTTCATTTGCCCCTCCAAACAATGCCGACTGAATGGGCAAGGCATAAGGGATGTGAATCTGATATGCCACCGGAAGCCCCACTACGTTGTAGTAGAACTCGCCGTGATAAATTCCGCACAGTGCATAGGTGACCAAATATAACAACAGCATTACCAATGCCACATCCACTGAAAGAGATGCCAAATGAATAAACATGTAAATAATTACCACTAGAGAAAAGGCGCTTCCCGGTACAAAAGCACACAAAAAAGCAACTACCGGAGCAATCCATACCTTGGACAAAACATCGGAGTAGCCAAAATTAACATTTATAATCAAAAAGCAAATGTAAGCCATTACACCTTTAAATACTCGGTTTACCACTAAATCATTTCCGGATATGAAGGTTCTGATACTATCTCGTAATGTAATAAAAAAATTCATGTTATTCCCCGCTGTTGTTTTCTTTTTTCTCCCTCATTAACCGTTCCAATGCGCTTTCCGGAACGGAAATGTTTTCCACTCTTTCAATTGCCTCTTCTGCTTCTATCTGAGACTCTTCTTCCTCTTCCTCCGGGACTTCTTCCTCTTCGAAGTTGTCCAGCTGATGAAGTTGCTGAAGATCTTTCATTGCAATGGTGGGAGATTTTCTTTCTTCCTCAGCCAAATAAATCTGCTCCAACACTTCCCAGTCGTGAACCCGTTCGTTCAATGCACGACGGCCCACCTTGTAATTGTGCTTTGCACGTTTTTTGGCTCTGGTCATAAAAATATAGAGATACATCAAATACCCCAATATACCAATCAATAGCAAAAGCACCAACACCACTGTGTTGATATTATCAAGCAATGTATTAAACAATATGGCAACAATCGCCGAATAAAAAGCCACGTATGTGATTGTTCCCAGTAAAAAAGCCAACATGGAGTTTAAAGATAAGAAATCACTTTTGGCTATGTTTGTAACCGGACCGTAATCCTTTAACTTTTTCTTCTCCATCATGGCCATATGGGTCATGTGTCGAACTCTTTCTTCGTTAAGCATAGTTCTCCTTATAAGCTCAGCTAAACATAGTTATGAATAATATATCATATTTATGGCGTAAATCAAAGAAAAAGCCAACCATCCAAGGATGATTGGCTTTAAAAAAACTTATGATCTCTTAAATCTCATCTTATCGCTGTCATGCGCCTGCTTTTTCGGTTCTTCAAAGGAAATCGGTTTTGCAAAGGCATCCGTCATTTCGGAGGCGAGATTATTTTTACACTTCTCGCAGAATCTACCGGTACGAATGGAAGCACCACACTTTTCACAGGTCATTGCAATAGGTGAATCCTTGGCAAATTCCAGTCGTTCTTCTCTCACCCACTGATTAATCTGCTGAACCGAAACTTCATTGTCTTCTGAAATCTGCTGAATCGATGCTCTGGGATTCTCGCGAATATATTCTTTTACCTGATTAAACTTATCTTCTATTTCTTTTTTGCAAACCGGACAAATGGGAATACCTCCCAAATAATTGTACATACGTCCACATACTCGACAATTTCTAACATCCATAGCACGTGCCCCCTAATAATCACTACCTATACAAATTGTCAAAAAATATACACGCTGAACACCGTAATCCAATAGAATTCTGGTTACTTCATCAATCGTTGTCCCCGTTGTATATATATCATCAACAATTAATACGCAATTTAATTTTACATCAATTCCCTTTATTTTAAAAGCATTTTTCAAATTTTCTTGTCGCTTCCGATGATTCAAGCCTTTTTGCGGAAGGGTGTTTTTTTTACGAATCAAAAAATCTCCATACAACGGGACCCCTATTTCCTTTGAAAGTGCCCTACCAAAAACCTCTGCTTGGTTGTATCCCCGAAGCCTTCGTTTTCCCTCGTACATAGGAACCGGAACAATCCCATCCGGTGCCATTTCTCCAAGCCACTTTCCATACTTTTCCACTGCCACTTTTCCAAAATAGTCTCCCATATAACGGCAATTGGAATACTTGAATCGATACATGGCCATTTTCATAGGTCCGCTATAAACAAAAAGCGCACGCCCCCTGATAAAGGCATGACTTCTTTTTTTGCAGTCCTTACACAAACTTTCAAAAGGAACCCGCAAGGGTTTCCCACAACGGTTGCAGGTATAGCTTCCGGTAAAAAAGACCTTAGGGCTGCAGGCATCACAAATGCCTCCCCTTCGCTTTTGAAAAGGAAGTACCCTCTGGCAGCATACACAATTTTTTGGAAATAGGAGCCTCATAACATCCTTTCCGCCTCGTCTTGCTCTTTTATTATACAAAGAATCTTCGTAGGATTTTATTAAATATTTATTAATAATTTCCTCCTTCTTTTTTCATTTTTACGATGGCAAATCCCTTTCGTCGGTGGTAATATAGTAAAGTCTTAAATACAAGGAGGCATTTTATGAAAATAAAGACCTTAAAAAAGTTTGGGGTATTTCTGTTGATTGCGGCAGTGTCCTGTGTTTCCCTTTTGGGTTGCAACTCAAAAGAAAGCACTTCCTCAAGTAAGGAAAGCACTTCCACAGAAGACCCTGAAGACGCCGTAAACTATACCATCGGCGTATGTTTATCCATAGATAACGATTATTACAATTCCATCACCACCGGTTTTTTAGATGCGGTCTACGATACCATTGGTGAAGAAAATGTCACCGTAAAGTCTCAGATTATTTCTGAAGAGCACTCCGGTGAAGTGATTATCCAGGAATTTCTTAACGAAAACGTGGATTTGATTTTTGCCAACGGAAAGGCAGCCTTATCTGCAGCTTCCATCAGCACCGTTGAGACTCCCATTATTGGAGCAGGTGTGATTGATTTCAAAACCACCCTTCATATTTTGGATGACAGTTGGAACCGATATACCAATCGAAACATTACAGGAATTTCCGGTTCCCCTTCCGTTTCCAATCAACTATCCCTGTTATTGGAAACCAATCCAACCTTAGACAGCATTGGAATTTTGTACAGTCCCGAAGATACAGATTCCATTTACCAAAATGAAATTTTAGAAAACTATTTGGACGAAGCCGGCATTCCTTGGAAGGAATATGAGCTTACCTCCAGTACCACCGCCGCTGCAGAATACGAAGCCGTGACAGAAGATGCCGGTTCCGTTATTTTGGCCGGAGAACAGGCCTTGGCTTCCGCAAAAGAAGGTGCCGCATCCGATGTGGAATCCTTTGGCGATGACGGTATCCTTTCCGATATCCTGTCACCCAACTCTGCAAGAAGCCCAAAGATTTCCAAATTCTGGACTACTTCCGAAGAAGCTGCTACAGACCAAGAGGGAGGTACTGTTCAAGAGGAAGGTACCATTCAAGAAGAAACTGTTCAAGAAGAAACGACCCAAGAAGAAGCTGCTGACAATACTTCCATTATTGAAACAGCTGTCAGCGAATGTGATGCCTTGTACATTGCAGCAGGCTCCACCTTAACAGATCAGATTGAAACCATTACTTCCTATGCCCACGGAGCAGGAGTATCCACCTTAGGTGGTGACATGACCCTTGGTCAATATACCTACGTAACACTGTACAGCGATCCCTACGATATGGGATATCGGGCAGGCAAATTGGTTAAACGAATTGTAGTAGACGGAGAAAACCCCGGAGAGATTAAAATCGGACTCCCCTCCTCAAATGTGAAGAAGCTATACCAAAGCAGTGTTGCACAATTATTTGAAAAAGAATTTCCGAAATCCTTTACCGAATATAACGAATTTGTTTCCACCTATGTGGCAGGTTCCGAAACTACAAGGGTTTCTACAGAAGAAGGAGAAGATGATTAATTCATCTTCTCCTTTTCTCTTAGTCGATATTCCAATCCGCTGTATCGTACGGTTTGTTTTGTATTCCGAATCATCTCCATAAACACCTGGGGCTGTCCCACCATAACCACACATTTTTGGGCTCTGGTAATCGCCGTATAAATCAGATTTCGATTCATAAGAAGTTCTGGGCCCCGCATCAAAGGAATTACCACTGCGGGATACTCGCTTCCCTGAGACTTGTGAATGGTAATTGCATAGGCCAGTTCCAACTCTTCCTGATTTTTAAATGGATACTCCACAATCTTTCCATCTTCAAACTCTATGGTCATAAAGCTGGCAAACTCGTTGATGTCTTTTAATATTCCCACATCTCCGTTGAAGACACCGGTGCCGGAATTAATGGTAAGTCCATACTTTCCCACCTGTTTCCATTCCAGCTGATAGTTGTTCTTCATCTGCATCACCTTATCTCCGGTACGCAGCAGTTTTCCATCTCCAAAAACATATTCCTTTGTTCCCTTTTTCTTAGGGTTCAAATATTCCTGAAGTTCTTTGTTTAAATTCTCTACTCCCACCGTTCCTTTTTTCATGGGTGTGAGCACCTGCACCTCAAAAGGTGTGGCCTGTACATATCGGGGCATATTGTCCGCCACCAATTTTTTTGTAATGGTAATAATGTGTCCCGCCTCACGGCGATCCATTAAAAAGAAATCCTTACTGTCATTGTCGATTTTGGGAATAATTCCTTCCTGAATCTGGTGGGCAGAAAGCACAATATCACTGGTATCTTCCTGGCGGAAAATCTTTTTTAGTTCTACAGTGCGAAACATATGGGACGCGATAATATCCGCCAACACATTTCCCGGTCCTACACTGGGCAACTGATTGGTATCCCCCACTAAAATCAACCTACAGCCATAAGGAATCGCCCGTAAAAGGGCATGCATCAAACTGATATCCACCATGGACATCTCATCAATAATCACCACATCCGCCTCTAAGGGATTATCCTCATTTCGTTCGAACATCCCTCGCTTAGGTTTTCTCACATCCTCTTCTTCCGTACCACCGTTTACTTCCAAAAGTCTGTGAATGGTCTTTGCCTCTCTCTTGGTGGCTTCCGACATTCGTTTGGACGCTCTTCCTGTAGGGGCTGCCAAAAATACTTCCATACCGTTTTTTTCAAAATAACGGATAATACCTTTGATGGTAGTAGTCTTTCCTGTTCCCGGTCCACCGGTAAGAACAAACACCCCTCGGGAAGCCGCCTGCATGATGGCCTCTTTTTGCACTTCATCAAAGTCCATCTGCTCTTCTCTTTCGATTTCCCCTATGGTCTTTTCCATCACCGCAGGAGTTTCATCAAACCTTTGATCCAGCCCCAATAAAAGGCCAGCGGTATTTTCTTCCAATCGGTAATATGCAAAGGTATAGATAACATCCTCCTTTTGCACCAGTTTTTTATCCAAAACCAAAGCATTGATATTTCGCTGAATGTCATCCCTGCTTACCCCCAATACCACTTGGCTTTCTCGTATCAACTCTTCCATGGGAAGATAGGTATGACCGTTTAAGGCTGCATTTCCCAATGCGTATAAAATACCGCTTTGAATACGAAACTCACTGTCCAAAGCTACCCCTAACTGAGAAGCGATATCATCTGCGGTTTTAAATCCCAAATGGGCAATATCCTCTACCAATCGGTAGGGATTTTCCCGAATTACATCATAGAGCTTTGGACCGTATTCATTGTAAATTCTCATAGAAAGGGTGGTTCCCAATCCCAAATCTGCAAGATACAACATGGCATCCCGCACATCTTTTTTCTCCACCACCTGGTCGGAAATTTTCATCGCCATCTTTTCACTGATGCCCTTGATTTCCGCCAAACGCTCCGGCTCTTCTTCCATAATACGAAAGGTATCTTCTTTAAATGTCTTAACGATTCGCTTTGCCAAGGCCGGGCCAATTCCCTTTATGGCGCCCATGGATAAATAGCGTTGCATTGCCGTTGCTCCCTTGGGCACAATTACCTCAAAGCTCTTCATTTGAAATTGTCTTCCGTAGCTGGGATGGGAGACAAACTCCCCTTCCATTTTTATATTTTCACCTTCGGAGATACTGGGAAAGACACCGGTACAGATAATTTCCGGCTCATCCTCTAGTTCTTCGTCATCTACAAATCCATCCGGAATCAAAGACATAACCGTATATCCGTTTTCCGGTTTTCGAAATAAAAAATGATCTACAAATCCTATTAAAAGTGACATGTTTTTTCCTCCGAAATTATTATACACGAATTTTTCAAATAAAGAAGGACAGGTCACGGCGAATCCGTAAACCTGTCCTTATATGAGTACATTATGTAGTTTTATAATGTGGAAGAATCACTGCTGCTATCACTTTGTTCTTCGGGAGCCGAAGGCATTTCTCCGTCTGAAGGAGGTGTCATCTCTCCGGATGCACTTCCGTCCTCAGAAAAATTTCCTCTTCCTCCGCCGCCTTGCATGGCACCACCCATGCCACCGGTCATAGAAACTTCACCTTCTGTTACAGATACAGAATCCACTTCAATCTCTGTGGATGTATCTCCTGTAACCACGGTATAGGTTTCACCCTGGCTCAGACCTTCGCAGCTGATGGTAATGGAATTGTAGCTCTTGGAAGGAGTATAACTTGCAAGCACATTTCCCTCTGCGTCGGTAATGGATACTTCACCGCTAACGGTAGACTCCAAGTTTAATAAGATACTTACCTGAGTAGAATCTTCAGAAAAGCTTTCCGCCATTCCGCTCATGCCTGTGGCTATGACCGTTCCTCCGGAGATTACTGCAGTTCCCTGATCACCTTTGTCAATGGCTGCATTTCCGCTGTTTTCCGGTCCGTCTACGTAGATGGTTCCTCCGTAAATATAAAGGTCACCGTTGGAATCCACGCCGTCACCAGATGAATTGATGCTGATTTCACCACCGTAAATATAAATCTTACAATCGCTGTTGGAAGAAGCAAACCTATCTTTTCCTCCTCCAAATCCTGATGTGGCTCCGGAACCATCTGCTCCGCCGCCGGCATTGATACCATCATCATCAGAAGTAACAGATACCGTACCTCCGGTCACAGTTACAATTTGACCTTCAATACCTTCATAAGCTTTTTCAATGGTAATATCTCCACCGTCAATTCGGGTTTCCAAATCTCCATGCATACCGTCATCACCAGCATTAATGGTAATGGTACCATCTGCAATATAAATATATCCTGCTGTGGTTTCTTCATCATCCTCATTACTGCTGTGAATACCATCTTCGTTGGTGGTAATGGAAATGGTGGCACCGGTAATTCGTACGGAATCTTTTCCGGATAATCCATGATCGGAAGAATTAATGTTTAAGGTTCCTCCCGTCACTTTCAAATCATCCTTTGATACCACACCATGTCCGGTACTTCCTTCAATGTTTAATACTCCATCACCGTTTAACACCAAATCATCTTTGGAGAAAATAACTCCGTCGATATTGTTGTCATCAATATTTACATATTCACCGGTAACGGCAAGATTGTTTTCTGTTCCCTCTGCAGTTGTGATAAATACCTTTTCTGCTGCTGCCACATAAATGCAGGCACTGCTTTCGTTGGTAATATCCACTCCGTTTAATACGATTTGAATCTTTCCGTCTTCGGCTTCATTGTTTACCTGAATCTGTCCGTTGGAAAGACTTCCGCTAATAACATATACACCTTCTTCCGTAATGGTAATGGTATCTCCATCAATGACTACGGAAGAATCACTGGCCTCAGAAGCGGAGTCTGCCAAGGTAATGGTTACCGCCTCAGATTCGTCATAGCTCCAATCCAAATCCCTGTCTGTAAACTGATCTGTTGTATCTATAGTCGAACCATCCACTGTGGTTTCACCGGTACTTTCTGTACTATCTGTGCTTTCCGCGCTTTCGCTGGAGGAACTTTCAGAGGAGGTTCCGACAGCGCATCCTGCAAACATCACCACGGAAGCCAAAGCAACTGCACCAAAGACACTAAGTTTTTTCTTTACACTTTTATAGTTCATTAATGGGTTCCTCCTTTTTCATAATACTAATTTCCAGATTGCCGTTTCTTGTACGTAACTCATCCATAAATTCTTTTTCTGTTTTGGTATCTTTCAAATCTACTACATACTGAAGTTTGAATAAGCTTCCCATGTTTGTGGTTTTTACGGAATTCAAACTATAAGAATCGGTATAATTTTTCATGATGTCATCAAATACTTCTGTGTAATTTAAGCTTTCCGGAATGGTAATGTTTAAAATCTTTTCTGTCTCACCATTTCCACCTTTCATAATGGTGGTAAGTACCATCATCACAACACCTAAAATCACGCTGAACAAAATTGCATATCCTAAATATCCCATACCGCAAATCAAACCGGCGCCCATAGCCAAGAAAATAGTTCCAATGTCTTTTGCAGTACCGGGAACAGAACGGAAACGTACCAAAGAGAAGGCACCGGCTACTGCCACACCTGCACCGATATTTCCGTTTACCATCATAATTACTACACATACAATGGCAGGAAGCATTGCCAAAGTCATTACAAAACTTTTTGTGTATCTGGATTTATAAGTGTAAACCACTGATAAAAATCCACCGATAATCAATGCCACCAATACACAAAGTAAAAAATTAGGGACGCTGATTACCGTCGTTGTTGCTGTGTCAAAAATCCCTTTAAATAATGTACTCATTTTGTTACCTCACTTTCGTTTCGTTGTAGCAACTATATCAAGGCTACCTTAAAGAAACTTAAAAGAAAGTGTGTAATAATTGTGAACAAAAAGGGCCAAAAAAAATCCCCCTTAAAAAGATAGGCTTATAGGCCCCTTCTTCTTAAGAGGGATACGGTTTCATCTATGTATGGGAGTGCTCCCACTTTTTACTGGAAAAGAGCAGCCAAAGCTTCCTTGGGTGTTAAACCAACTGCTTTGTTAATTACTTCTCCGTTTTTAAAAGCAATCACTGTAGGGATAGACATAATATTGAACTTCTCTGCAATATCGGAAGCTTCATCTACATCCAACTTACAAACTTTAATGTCGGACTGTTCTTCTGCAAATGACTCTACAATGGGTCCCTGCTTCTGACAAGGTCCACACCAAGTTGCCCAAAAATCTACTAATACCGGTTTATCTGCTTTTAATACTTCTGCTTCAAAATTATCATTTGTTAAAACTGTTACTGCCATAATATCTTCTCCTTTCGGGGTTATTTACCTTTATGTTGATGACATCATAACATCATTTTTCCTCTATGTCAATTAAATTTTATGCAATTTAATTTTATATTTTAAAAATTAGAATCGATACCATAATTGTAAGGGGAACTATGATATTGTCCCACCCCTTTTTTGAAAACAATTCCCCAAAGGTTCCAAAAAGTCCGCAGGTAACTGCCACCATCCCAACGGGAACCATGGTCTTTCCAAAGGGAAAAGAAAAATAATCCATAGGAAAAAATCTAACGCCATACAAAAAAACAATGAGACTTGCCGTCACAAAAAAAGCCACACTTCCTTCCCAAGACTTTTCTCCCCCTTTCAAAGGAATTCTATGCCTTCCAAAGGGAATGCCCACCAGTGCCGCCATGGCATCTCCAAATCCCCAGGTCAAAATAACCAGATCAAATAGTTTCTTTTCCCCTGTAAGAAGGTACAACACCAAATCCAATCCTGCTGCCGTTACAAAAACCCCAAATAGGTTTTTCTTCACTTCCCCAGAGCTTTTCTCTACGAAAAAATCCTCATAGAAAGACAGCTGCTCCATAAAGGTCAAAATTCCGTAAGTAGCCACTGCCCCAATGCATAAGCAAATCACAGTGTCATACCACACATTTGCTTTTGCATTCATAAATACCATCCCTGTAAAGGCAGTAATGTGTAAAAGTTTTCGAAACAAAAACTTCGGTGGTTTCAGCCATACATAAGCCACTGCCAAAACTAAAAATAAAGGGAGGCTCCACAATATGTAATTACATCCACATCTGATTATTTCAATTACGACTTCCATTTTAAGGTTTTTAAGTATTCTTTGTGTTCCTTTGTTACGCGATAGCTTTCCACCGCTTTTTGAATGGTTTTATTGTGAACCCAGGGGTCCAGTTTTCTTTCTTCCAAAATAGGAAGCACCTCAGTGTATTGCTTTGCCAAAGCTGTGGCAAAATACCAGGCAATCATCATATTTACATAGTACTCTTCGGATCGTATCTTTGAAATCGCCTCCGGATACTCCGGCGCAAATGCATCATCCAAAAAATAACGCATAAAGATTTCAATTCCAAATCGAATGGTATAGGGATGAGACGACGTCATCCACCCATAAGCTGCCTGTCTTACCTCCGGCAAATGCTTTTGAAACACTTTTGGTGACAACTGATCACATGTAGCCCAGTTATCGATATAGGGCAAAAACTCCTCAGTCAGCCTTAATGCCCTGTCAAAGTCCTTTTCCAAAGAAATCAAAAAGGCATGCAACTGGTTTTCTTCAAAATATCGATGAGGAAGCTGCTCTAATATAGCAGACTCTTCCCCGGACTTTTTCATTTCCTTTGCCAGTTTTTTTAACGCAGGAGTACGTACACCGATAAAGGCTTCCCCGGGCAAATTTGGGGTAAGCTTTGCCATAAAGTCTTTGTATTTTTCATCCTGTAACAAAAACAATTCTTCTAAATAATTCATATGCCGCCTCTAAAACAAATCAAACCGCAACTGGTCGTCTCGCCATTTCTTTTGTATCGCCTCATGAATCACATCCTGAGGTGTAGCACCACCAACCAGAAACGGGGATTTGGGGTCGTGACGTTTTCGATTCTCCTGAACCAATGCCACATTTGTATTTGCATAACAGTACCTGCAAAGATGTCCACAGGTATCATAAGCCCCTATATCGGAACCAAAGGTACAGGCACAGGTGTTGTTTCTTTGATTCTTTCCCCTTTTAGGAAAGTCTAAATGTGTGTGTAGTGCAGTTTCATAAGTATACTCTGTCATACATCCGGAACAATCCGCACCATAGGCTTCCAGTTCTTTACCTTCTGCACAGGGGCGAATTACAATTTGATGCTCTTTTGCTATTTCTACAAACGCTTTTCCAATACGAATACGTTCTTCCCGAAACATTTCCCTTGCTTCCGGGAAATTTCTTTGCACCTTTTTGTACAAATCTATAAAGCTAATCACACATGTATGTGTATAACCGGAGAGTTTTTCGGACATTTTACGAAAGGACTCTATATGCCAATCCAACGTATATGTCTCATTTAGTAAAATAGGGTCATATCTCCAACCGATACTATCCACTCCCACCATATCTGACAATCGGCAAAAATCTTCCATCACCTTTTCTTTTGCCGGCACATTGGGCTCCAAATCCTTCCCGTAAGGAGTAATCGTTACAAACCAGTATTGTCCATACGATTTTAACACATCCATATAAGGAAACATAGGCGCCGGATTTTTCGTGCAAAATCCTATCAAATCCACCACATCCGGAGTCAGACGATATCTGGTTACCTGAAATGGATTATATGGATTTCTCACCAGCACATAACCTTCTTCTATTCTGTTTTTCAGCCACTCGGGATAAAATGCCGGAATATCTGTCCTCATCCCAGTTTGTATGATCATATTATATTCCTTTCACCATATAGCACACGTACTCCACATTTTATCAGCCCAAACCTTACTTCATTGCCTGTATCTTGTCATTTATCTTCTTTGCTTCTGCACGATAATATCTCATAAAAAGGAACCAGATAAAAAACGCAACCGCCAGCTGAATCACTGCAATTATAATACCCTGACCAATGGTAGCGGAACCGCCTATCCAGCCAACAGCGTATGCAACGATTGTATAAACCACACATCCTATTCCCATGTGTATCAATACTCTGATAGGGATTGGGAGATTTTCTTTTCGATATACAATGGTCGGAACTCCAAAGCCAAGGCCAACTAATACACAGCCAATAACCATCTTTGTAAATCTGTAATTTTCAAGGCTGAAATTTCCTTTATACCCTATATCAAATACAATCCCAGCCAGGCAAAAAATAGTCATTGCCATTCCTATACTGATTACCGTGCTCTTTGCCATATCATTTATCATATCTTTCATTGCTTTCGCCTCCTATAATCCGAGATATTTTTTGAACTCCGGCAGATATGTTCTCGAAACATAATCCTTGCATCCATTTTTCAACTTCAATAAAAGCGTTCCGCTGAATCCCGGCTCAATACTGTCCATGTAAGCCAGATTGATCAGTGTGGATTTTGATATCTGCATAAACTGGTTTCCTAATTGCCTGCCAATCTCATAGAGTCGTTTTCTGGAACGATATTTTTGATTTTCACCATAAATAATCGTATCTCCATCCTCCACTCTAACCATGTATATTTCTTTCGGTTGCAGAACGATAAGGTCCTCTTCATTCTGTAAGGCAGTTATGGGCGTCTCGCTTGTACTGAATATATCAAGCATTCGCTGGATTTCATCTGTCACCTTATCGGTGTAGATTACTGCATATGGCTCCTTATATTCAGCAGAAATATCAACACTTACCTTCATGCCTCGGTCTCCTTTCTCTTTGATAATGCAATCATACAATATATCGAAAAATCTGTCCTGACATTTGGTGTAAGTGGCAAAAAACAGAAGGTGAAATGCAAAACAAGCTGTTAAACAGCATTAGAAACAATCAAAATCATCCTGAGAAACCAAGAAGCAAACTCAAATGCTATGTCTCTGTGAGCATATGTTGCTGCATACCGTCCTTGTTTACTGACAATTCCCACCGCTCCGGTAACTTCTATCCATCGTTTAGGGGTCATTACAAAACCGTTATCCCCTGATTCCTT
>JAILJP010000054.1 GCA_024694625.1 Lachnospiraceae bacterium
CTTGGTATTTATCAGGGTATGGAAAAAATCGAAGTGGATAAAATCATGAAGGACTACTTGAAGATTTCCTATGCGAAAGGTTCCAACCTCTATATTCCGGCCACACAGTTGGATGTGATTTCAAAGTATGGAACGGTAGGAGGAAAAAAACCGAAGCTAAATACCATCGGTGGAAACGAGTGGAAGTCTACAAAGTCTCGAGTAAAGACTGCGGTTACGGAAGTAGCAAAGGAGCTGGTAGAACTTTATGCACTTCGTCAGCAGAACAATGGTTTTGTCTACGGGGAAGATACGGTTTGGCAGCAGGAATTTGAGGAGTCCTTCCCATACGATGAGACGGAAGGTCAGATGGAAGCCATTGCTGACGTAAAGCGTGATATGATGTCGGATAAAATTATGGATCGACTTATCTGCGGAGACGTTGGATATGGAAAAACAGAGATTGCCATTCGTGCGGCCTTTAAGGCAGTGCAAGAAGGAAAACAGGTAGTTTATCTTTGCCCGACGACTATTTTGGCACAGCAGCACTACAACAATTTCTGTCAGAGAATGAAAGCCTATCCGGTAAATATTGAGATGTTATCCCGCTTCCGCACTTCGGCTCAAAACAAGGAGACCGTGGCAAAATTAAAAAAGGGCGAAGTGGATATTGTAATCGGAACTCATCGTGTGTTGTCAAAGGATGTTTCCTATAAAGATCTGGGACTTTTGATTATTGATGAGGAGCAGCGTTTTGGTGTAACTCATAAGGAAAAAATCAAACAGATGAAGAAAAATGTGGATGTGCTTTCGCTGTCCGCAACACCAATTCCTCGAACTCTTCATATGAGTTTGGTGGGTATTCGTGATATGTCTGTTTTAGATGAGGCGCCTTTAGAGCGAACCCCGATTCAGACCTTTGTCTTCGAACAAAATGATGAGATGGTTCGGGAAGCTATTGAGAGAGAACTGGCTCGTGGTGGTCAGGTGTATTATGTCATCAATCGTGTAAAGACCATTGCAGATGTGGCAGCGCGGATTCAAAAGCTGGTGCCGGATTGTGAAGTGGCCTATGCCCATGGCCAGATGCCGGAGACCAAACTAGAAGAAATCATGAAGAGCTTCATGAACAAAGAAATCGATGTTTTGGTGGCTACCACGATTATCGAAATTGGATTAGATATTTCAAATGTAAATACCATTATTATTCACGACGCAGATAAGCTTGGGCTTTCTCAGCTCTATCAGCTTCGCGGACGAGTTGGAAGATCCAATCGAAGAGCCTATGCATTTTTAATGTATAAAAAGGATAAGGTTCTAAAAGAAATCGCAGAAAAGCGTTTGGCGGCCATTCGTGAATTTACAGATTTAGGTAGTGGATTTAAGATTGCCATGCGAGATTTAGAGATTCGTGGAGCAGGAAATTTACTTGGAGAAGCTCAGTCGGGCCACATGGATGCTGTGGGATATGACCTTTACTGTAAGATGCTTTCAGAAGCGGTAAATATTGAAAAAGGAATTGAGACGGAAGGAGACTTTAACACCGCCATTGATTTGGATGTGGACGCCTATATTCCGGAAAAATATATTCCTGACGAAGTACAAAAGCTGGATATCTACAAGCGTGTGGCTGGCATTTGGACAGAAGAGGAAAAATCCGATATGATCGACGAGTTGATTGACCGATACGGAGAACCACCAAAGTCCGTAAACAACCTTTTGGATATTTCCCTATTAAAGGCAGCAGCTCACAAGGCTTATATTACAGATATCAAGCAAAAAGGTGGCGTGGTGCGCCTGATGATTTTACCGGAGGCAAAAATCAACCCGGCAGGAATTCCTGATTTGATAAAGGAGTTTGCACCATACTTAGAATTCAAGGCGGACAAGGATGCGCCGGCCTTTGAACTTTATTATACAAGAGATAACCGATTCCCAAGAAAAGACATGATTTCATATTTAATGAACTTTGTGTGTACTGTGCGACAAAACCTTGTAGAAACATAGAAAAATGTCTATAATAGGAACGATTACGTGATATTGGAGGTTATATCAAAATGAAAAAACATTTTGCGAAAATAGGAGCACTTGCCATGGTGGGAGCAGTGTTATTTACAGGTTGCGGAGACATTAATCCGGATGCGAAGTTAGTAACCATCACCCATGATGACACGACAGATTCTATCAGCTTGGGATATGGAAATTTCGCTGCTCGTTATACCCAGGCATTATATGATACCTACTACGGAACTTATCTTTCAGATGATATGTGGTCCGAGGATTTATATGGAAATGGAAATACCATGGAAGAGGATACCAAAAACGAAGTGATGGACACCTTGGAAAGTGAGTATGTTTCCAAACTTCACGCCGCAGATTATGGTGTGGA
>JAILJP010000055.1 GCA_024694625.1 Lachnospiraceae bacterium
GAACTCCTTTGTACCGGTGACCAAAATCACCAGATACTCTTTTTGAAGCACATCGCCAATCACATGCTCTCCCACGCGAATTAAAACATGACGCAACATCCCCGTTTTTTTATCTTCATCAAAAGGACGCATGCGAAAAGAAGGCATCATATCCTTAATCCCACGGATGATTTCTACCGCCCTTTCTTCCTCAATTTGGCAAGTGTCTATATCCACCACCCAATGGGAATTTTTTTCATATATGCCACAAATGGTTTTTTTGTTTCTTCCCATACCAAATACGGCATGTATTTTATTTCTATAACAATAAGGATTTTTCGCACCCAAAATAGGAAGAAATTTCTTTGAAACCTCTTCCTTTTCATATCCGTTTTTCAGCAAAACAGGAGCCAAAAGCCCTTCTATGTATTTTTGTTTTTTGGCGAGCTGCTTCTCATAAGACATTTCCTGATAATCACAACCACCACATTGTTTTGTATATTTGCATTTATTCATGGGGTCATTTTAACATAAAAAACCCCGTGGGAGTAGTTCCCACGGGATTTCCATCATTTCATGTTTTATGCGCTGGCGCCTTCACGTGTTGCCTTTAAATCTGCCTCCATTTGAGGTCTGATTTTATCCACCTTGTAATTCAATGACAAAATAAACATGATTACAAATAAAATCAGGGGGAAGATATTAAACAAAAAGATAATTGCATTGTTTGCTGAGGCACTCTGTACCGCTGCTCGTCCATCATATCCTGCCAATCCCATAATGAATCCAACGCTGCCCAAAGCAACTCCGTTTCCAACTTTGCTGGCAAAATTTGCAATAGAAGCTACCATACCTTCAATACGCACGCCGGTCTTCCATTCACCGTAATCCATGCAGTCAATTAAGTAGGTATTAATCATCATGGAAATAGGAAGGGTTCCGATTCCCATTAGGCAACCACCAAGAATCAATGTAGCAAGGCTTGTTCCTCCCAAGGTTCGAATCACCAAACCGATGGCTCCGATTAAGGAGCAGGCTCTTAAGATATTGGTGGTACCAAACTTTTTAGATAAGAGAGGGAATACTACCAATGCCGGGATTACAATCATAGAAGTGATGGCCACGGTTCCCTGTAAGGAAATATCCCCAACAATATACTTGAAATAATATGTGGTGGCTGTCTGCATGTTGTTTACCCAGAATGTCAAAAACATCAATCCCACTACAATAAACAAATACTTGTTTTTCATAAGATGCTGCATAGATTCCTTAACAGTTAAATCATTGGTCTGTTTCTTTCCGTTTTCTCCTATTTCTTCATCCACTACCACTTCTTTGCAAAGAATGAAACGAAGTAAACCGATAACTGCCATTACCACACCCAAAGGAATCATAAGAGCTGCCCATCCGGCCTGAGTCCTTCCGGCATCTGCTAACCAGCTGGGGAACCAAATGTTAAACGCTATACTAACAAACATAACCACAAAACCGTTAATGGACATTGCCTTAATCTGATTCTGATTTGTGGTAAAGGTTCTTGCCAAGTATACGGAATCAATTCCTCCCAAGGCAGTGGCACATACGGCATTTACCATTACATACATAATAAAGATCCAAATGTACTGACCCATCTCGCCGATTTGAGGAGCATTAAACATAAACACGGTAAAGAGCCATTCAAACACAATAAATAACTCGTACGGTCTTGCCTTTCCCAGTTTGGTATGAGTCTTATCCAAAATAAAACCAAATCCCAAATCCGTAAATGCATCAATAATCTTTGAGCCTAAAAACAGCGAACCAATAATCCCTGCTTTCAAACCTAAAATATCGGTACAGTAAAATGTAATCTGCATCATTAAAATTGCATTAATGGCTGCTGAGATACCTCTGGTCGACCATGCTAACCCAAACCATAGTGGCATCTTTTCTCTGGCACCAAAGGGTACCCCCGTTTCTTTTGTTTTTCCTTTTCCCATTTTGTCTCCTTTATATAACTCTATAAAACCTTTTTATTAGTTTAAATTACAGCTTATTTCTTTTTCATTATCCTTTACTTTTACCGTCACATTGGCTTCGGCATTTACACGAACCACCGCCTGTGCCCTTCCGTAATAGGTGGGAAATCTTCCTGTCGTATAATCTTCTTTGGTACAGGGATTGGCACTTCCAAATCCTAAAAGCTCGCCCCCTTCCACAGAAACCTCCAGTGTACGGTCTGCATTGGATTCTACGATTCCATCCCGGTCACGAAGAGAAATATCAATATAGGCAATTTCACCCTTTTTGAAGTTCTCCTTTTCCGGTTCAATGGAGATCATGCTTTCTCCTGCAGATTTCAAGCTGCTTCTTCCCAGTTCTTTTCCGAAAACGTCATAAGAGACCGCTTCAATTTCTCCCGGTTCATACTTTGTTTTAAACAATGCATGATACTCCTTCAGTTTCTTTATGCCCACAGATTTTTGATTCACAAAGAGTTCCACTTTATCTCCCTGTGAAAAAATGTCAATTTCTGCCTTATTTCCATCACAGTTTTTCCAAGACCAACTTTCAATGGCATTGGTTCCTCTCCACATGGATTTTGAAACCCTCACCTTTGGATGATTCACCGGACGCACACCAATGATTGGATG
>JAILJP010000067.1 GCA_024694625.1 Lachnospiraceae bacterium
CTCTAACTGCTCTCTCATTTTCTTTGCGGCCATGGGTCCCCATGAACCGTTTTCAATTAAACCGATGGTACGGTTTTGGAAATTTTTGATGGATAAATGATAAATCAAATCCTGCATTGCCGGGAACAGCGCTCCGTCATAGGTGATTGCCGCAAGAACGATCTTTTTGTACTGGAAACATTTTTCCACCGCTTCGGAAACATCTTCTCTGCAAAGATCCAAAACCTTAACCTTTGCACCGGAAGCTTCCAAATCCTTTGCAAAGTCTTCTGCTGCTTTTTTGGTATTTCCGTGGGCGGAAGCATGGCAAACCAAAATGCCATCAATCTCCGCTTCATAGGATGACCAAATCTGATATTTTTCCAAATAAGGAGTCAAATCGCCGGTCAATACCGGTCCATGCAAAGGACAAATCATCTGAATGTCCAAGGCAGATGCCTTTTTCAACAACGCCTGTACAGAGGCACCATATTTACCCACAATATTCAAATAATAATGACTGGCTTCCTGTTCCCAGGGAACGTTATTTTTGATTGCTCCAAAGGTACCAAAGCCATCTGCGGAAAAGAGTACCTTTTCACTGCTTTCATAGGAGACCATAACCTCCGGCCAGTGCACCATAGGTGCCATTACAAAGGTAAGGGTATGGCTTCCCAATTCCAAAGTATCCCCTTCAGCAACGCCCTGTACCTTGTCCAAATCAAATTCAAAAAACTGAGGCATCATCCCTTTTGCCTTTGCGGAGCAAACCACAGTAACATCGGGGTATTTTTCTACGAATGCCTGAACCGTTCCGGAATGATCCGGTTCCAAATGATGTACCACCAAATAATCGGGAGTCTTTCCACCAAGGACATCCTCCACATTGGCCAACCATTCTTCTGAGCCTCTTTTATCCACGGTATCCATAACCGCAATCTTCTCATCTAAAATCACATAGGAATTGTAAGAAATCCCCACCTCTTCTTCCATGGGATACTGGCTTTCAAACAAATCAATGGTAGTATCATCCACACCTACGTATTTAATGCTGTCCGTTACTTTCATTTCATCCTCCTAGCTGATTCCCGAAGAAATCTGATTCTTTTTACGTTCCTCTTTATCTTCCATCATGCGGGCTTCCGCAAGATTAATGAGTTCTTCTCCATGTTGTACTTCTGACATCAAAGCCGTTCCCACCGATACCCCCGGAGTCACCTGATGTTGAGACAGTACATTTACTTTATTTAACGCCAGACGAAGTCGTGAGATTAAAATATCCACCTGATCTTCTCTCGCCAACTGATGCAGTATTACGAAATTGTCACCGCACATGCGAGCCATAATACCACCGGTTGCCAAGGTAAGAGAAAAGCATTCCGCAATATTGATCAAAAGCTCGTCCGCATATTCTTTTCCATAGTTTTCATTTACGGAACTGAAATCATCCACATTCAAATAAATACAGGCGAAGTTAATGCCTCTGTGCTGATAGCCCATAACAAAGGCTTCCAACTGCTCCATCAGTCCAACCTGATTTACCAAGCCTGTCAACTCATCCCTGCGGTTTCGATTTTCCCGATGTTCCCGCTTTCGCACTTCTTCGGTGATATCCATAAAGTAACCTACCAAACCGATGATGTTTCCCTGATCGTCATAAACCGGGTTTTTCGTCGCACGGATATTTCGGATTTCACCACGAATAATACAGGTACCCTCAGCATTTTCCACAGGCTCCCCCTTTTCAATAACAAGGTATTCATCATTTTTAAAAGGAACAGGATCCACATGCCAGCCCATGTCCTCATCCGTCCGTCCGATAATATCCTGCTCTGATTTGAAACCGTAGAAGTCCAAAAATGCCTGATTGGCTCCGATAAATCGACGTTCTTTATCCTTCCAGAAAAACTTAATATGTTTATCTGCAAAGATTGCTTTTAATAGATTTTTTTCGTAATAACTTCCGTTCAATTCCATACTTCTCTCCAAAAAATCCTTATACTATATGATACCATATATTTTATAAGGAAAGGAAGACTCTTTCCTATTTTACATGTCCCATCACAGACTGAAATTCTCTTAGATTTTCCCAATCAATTTTTTCATTTTTAAAAAAGAATTCTTCATCTTTTTCTCCGATTTCACGTACCACTTTACAGGGATTTCCAAAGGCTACCACATTGGCCGGAATATCCTTTGTTACCACGCTGCCGGCTCCGATTACACAATTGTCCCCAATGGTTACACCGGGAACAATTACAGTATTGGCACCAATCCAAACACAGCGACCGATGTGCACATCCTTATTGTACTGAAGCATCTTTTCCCTCAGTTCCACATTGATGGGATGATTGGCCGTTGCCACGCAAACATTAGGACCAAACATGGTTCTTTCCCCAACATAAATATTTCCGTCATCTACCAAAGTAAGATTGAAATTGGCATATACATAATCTTCAAAATAACAGTTTTTCCCGCCCCAGTTTGCATGAAAAGGCGGCTCGATATAACAGCCCGTTCCAATGCTTCCAAACATTTCCTTCAAAAGGCTCTGTCGCTTTTTTTGTTCCGAAGGTCTCGTTTGATTATAGTCATAAAGTTTTTCCAAATACTGATTTTGAACGGTTTCAATGGCAGAATCTGCCGCGTCGTAAATCAACCCCTGTTTCATTCGCTCTATTTGAGTCATCTTCCTTCTCCTTTTGATCTATTTTTCCAGTACGTCCACCGTGTGTGCCGCTGCTCCAATCAGCTCACCACGTTCACAAATGGATTCCACATATCGAATAAATTCCTGAAATTCCTCTTCTGACAATTGATTCAAAAAAGGACGCATATAGTTGGCAGGGCCATCCGGTGTAAACAACACCTTTCGCTTCAAACCACTGGCTTCCTGTAAGGCATGGATTTTTTCGATTCGAACATAGTCATACAAATCCTTTTCCGAAGAACTGCACACAAAATTCTCGTCCAAACGGTTTTCTTTTTGCACTTCCAAAATATGTCGTTCTTTGAAACCATAGGTAAGCACTCCGTACTCATTCATAAGATAAGCCACAAAAATCACCCCACCAGGTTTACAGATTCGCTTCGCCTCCGAAAGGGCTTGAAGCTTGTCCTCCATGGTAAAAAGATGATACATAGGTCCCAAAAGCAAAACGATGTCAAAGGTATCGTTTGGAAGTTTTTTTAACTTCAAGGCATTTCCCTTCATACAGTTCACCTTACTTTTTTTCGCCTTCATTACACCTAGGTTGTGCTGTACCGGTTCCACTGCCCATACCTCATATCCCTCCTGGGAAAGAGGTACTGCATAGCGTCCCGTCCCTGCTCCGATATCAGCAATCTTAATCTCTGACGGGGTTTTCCCATCCAAAAGTAAGGCTTCCAATTCCTTCTTTATATACTTCATGGTCAGGCAATACTCTACCTGACCATGTCTGGAATCCAATCTTTTTTCTTCAAAAAATTTATTGTAATGTTCTTCCAAATAATTCATAGTTAAACCTTCGGGCACTTAGCCAAAGAAGCTGCGATTTCTTCGTCGGTAGGACAGTAATCCTCCATCAATCCATCGTTAAACTTCTGGTAAGCTACCATATCAAAATATCCTGTTCCGGTTAATCCGAATACAATGTTCTTTTCTTCGCCGGTTTCCTTACACTTCATGGCCTCATCAATGGCTACCTTAATGGCATGAGAGCTTTCCGGTGCCGGAAGAATTCCTTCCACTCTGGCAAACTTCTGAGCAGCTTCAAACACATCTGTCTGTTTTACACTTCTTGCCTCTAAATATCCATCATCATAAAGCTGAGATACAATAGAGCTCATACCATGGTAACGAAGACCTCCCGCATGGTTAGGGGCAGGAATATATCCGCTTCCCAAGGTATACATCTTAGCCAAAGGACATACCTTTCCGGTATCGCAGAAGTCATATACATAACGTCCTCTGGTAAGAGAAGGACAACTCATAGGTTCCACTGCGATTATCTGATACTTCTTTTCACCTCTCAACATTTCTCCGGCAAAGGGTGAAATCAATCCACCCAAGTTGGAACCGCCACCGGCACAACCAATAATAATATCCGGTACAATGTCATATTTATCCAATGCAGCCTTTGTTTCCAAACCAATGACTGTCTGATGAAGCAATACCTGAGACAATACAGAACCCAAAACATAACGATAACCTTCCTGTTTGGTTGCCGCTTCCACTGCTTCAGAAATGGCACATCCCAAAGAACCTGTGGTTCCGGGGAATTCCCTATTAATCTTTCGACCTACTTCTGTTTCCATGGAAGGAGAAGGGGTCACCTTTGCTCCGTAGGTTCTCATTACTTCACGACGGAAAGGTTTTTGCTCGTAAGAAACCTTTACCATATACACCTGACAGTCCAAATCAAAATAAGAACAAGCCATAGAAAGGGCGGTTCCCCACTGTCCGGCTCCGGTCTCTGTAGTAACACCTTTCAATCCCTGCTGCTTTGCATAGTATGCCTGAGCGATAGCAGAGTTTAATTTGTGACTTCCGGAAGTGTTGTTGCCTTCGAATTTGTAATAAATATGAGCAGGAGTATCCAACTCCTTCTCCAAGCAGTATGCTCGAACCAAAGGTGCAGGACGATACATTTTGTAAAAGTCCAATATTTCCTGAGGAATATCAATCCAAGCATCTGTGTCATTTAATTCCTGTTTTGCCAATTCCGTACAAAAAACCTTTTCCAAATCTTCTAAGGTACAGGGCTTGTTTGTAGCAGGATTCAACAAAGGTGCGGGCTTGTTTTTCATATCCGCTCTTACGTTGTACCACTGTTTCGGAATCTCATTTTCCTCCAAATAAATCTTGTAAGGAATTTCTTTTGTTGCCATAATCTTTTTTCTCCTTTTTCTTTGCTCTTATGCGCTTTTATCTATTTTTTCTTTTTCAATATTGTAAATTTCCTTGGTAGATGTATATACCATATGTATACCTATTACCAAAGATATGAAAAATACTATAATCCCAACTACCAAGTTTGCATAAAATCTTCCCTTGTTGTTGTCCGGCAACAGAGAGAGCATGGTGGTCTGTAAGGTATACATCGCCATAATCCCAATAATCATATCCAATATTTTGGAAGCTGAAAAAATCTTATTTTTATTCTCACTGAATTTCTTCGCATTGGAAATACCAGTTACAAACCGATAAATAGCAAAAATCGCAATACTCATAATCAGAGCTGCATTGTAAGGGAAATACTGGTTTTCAAATGTCATAAGAAGGGCCATACCACCAATTACTATATTTAAAAGGAGAATGGACACCCCAACCCATCGAAAGGTTTTCAACTGTTTTATATGTAATTTCTCGCCAGTATATCCTTTTCTTTTATAATAAAAATCCTGTCGGGACATAACCACACGAATAATCATGATAATCAAGTTGTAGCCTGCCAGTGCGCCAAACCAGAAAGAGTCATATACATAGCAGGCAATGATGTAAAACACCAGCATTAAAAAACTGATAAAAGTGCCCCAGTACATAAAGATACGGAAACGAAAATTCTTCTCGTTCATCATCCGGTCAATCAAAGGAATGGCATGGCCGATTCGCTTCAGCACATTTAAAATTCCCTTGCGATTCACTACCACAACTGCAATACCATAAATGATATATAGAATACTCAGCATATGGAAGAGACTCCACTCAAAGGTCACGATTACAATGGGTAACAACAGAATCGCTATGGTAACAATGACCAAAGCCGGGATAGCTGAAATCACCGACACTTTTCGAATGGCTCTTATGATGTTTTCTTTGTGTTTATTACTACTCATATATTCAAATTGAACTATTTTTATCTTTCCAAGTCTAAGGTTTCATCCACATATACGATTGTTCATTTCTTGAACCCCTATAGTATAACTGATAAAATAAAAATCGTCTAATACTAACGTTAAAAGAGGGCAATTATGATTACAGATTTTCCATCTTACTACGAAATTTTCAAATGTATCGGCGGTAGTTGCAAGGATTCCTGCTGCATCGGTTGGGAGTTGGATATTGACGACGAAACCTTTTACCGCTATCGCGTAGTAGAGGGAGACTTTGGCAAACGCTTAAATGAAAGCCTGGTAGACGAACGAGATGCCAAGTATTTTGCCTTAGCCGAAAACAAGCGTTGTCCCATGCTAAACAAAGACAATCTCTGCGATATTATTTTGAACCTGGGAGAAGAGGCCCTTTGTAGAGTTTGCAGTGAATATCCCCGCTACTTTGTAGAAGAAGAGGGATATACCCAGATGGACATCAGTCTTTCCTGTCTGGAAGTAGGTCGCCTGTTTTTCTCCGGCGCCAATACCTTTTCCTACAAGAGAAAAATCTCCGAGGAAAACAAAACCCGTTTTATTGCCGACGGCCATGAAGAAGCCCAAGAACTTTCCGGCTTAGATCCCTTTTTGAAAGAACAGATTATAAAAAGAGACAGCGACATCGCCCTTTTGCAAAATCGTCGTCTCCCCTTTTATGTCCGGTTAGATGAACTAGGCTACCTAAGCCGTTTCAAATCCATTTATTTTGATACCGAAAAGCAGTCCCTTTGTGACATCCGGGATGAAATCTTTTCTCTTTGTGACAAAATGGAAATTTTGGAAAAAAGATTCCCAGGATACTTAATGGAACTTCGCCTTTTAAGTAATTATGATTTCTTTGAACTTGCATCCGATTTCATTACGGAACACAACGCCATGTGTTCTGGCTACTTTGAAAAGCTGGCAGTGTACCTTGTATTCCGTTATTCTTTGGATATCTGTTTTGACAGCACACGAGATGAAATCGAAAGGTTTATTGACCGTTCCCTCTGTTTGATTTTATTTTTGTCTATGATGCATCAAAAGAAGTACGCCTTCTTTATAGAAGATATTATCGACATTGCCCATCTCTACTCCAAACAGGTAGAGCATGACGAAAACAATGTGGCCATCTTAAAAAAGCTCTAATACTATCTTATTATTTCACCGGAAGGACAGCTCCTACCGTTGCCAGCAAAGAACTTAATACAACCAAAATCTGGAAAGGCCAGACACCGAACACTCCACAAATTGGTGCGGCTTTTTCCCTTTTTCTAGAGCGATTGTAGGAAATAATAATACCAATTCCCGTAAGCACCTGAATCACGGAAGCCAAACGGGTAAATCCCACAAAAGACTCTACCCCAATCAATGCCAAGATGAGACAAGGCAAGGTAGCAATCAAATAACTAAGTTTAATGCTCCACTTTGTTTGTTCATGAACAATATCTCGAAGGTTCAAGGTATTTGCCCAAAAAGATGTGGACAATGCCAGTAGTGAAAATACATATCCCACAATGGCTACCCAGCCACCCAAATGGTTGGCCAAATCCACCAAAGCTCCATCTTCTGTAATTCCTTTTCCTGCTCCTAAAAGTGTCATAAAGGTCACAACCAAAATCAAGCCCACATTGATTCCCATGCCGGCTGCAATGGACCCGCGGATTCGTCCGGTGTTTCCCTTCAGTCCTTTTACCACCTGAGGTACAGACATTACTGCCGAAAGGGAAAATGACACCATACTAAATAATGCCAACAGATTGGTTCCTGCCACAAAGGTATTGGGAAGAGCGGATTTATCCGAAAGCATAGTGGCAACAAACAAAACACCAATCACTGCCACCATAGCAAAAACTGAAAGCTTCTCACAAATTCCCACTAACTTCATTCCGAAAAATACCACCAACGCTGCAAAGGCATAATAAATCAGCATACCTGCCCAGTCCGGAATTCCAAACCAATTTCGAAGCACTGCGGAAGCACCCGCAATAAATCCTGCCACATTTACCAAAACAGAAAGTCCCAAAAGTCCAAATGCAATCCATGTGGCAATCTTTTTAAACTTTCCTGTAAACAATTCGTTTTCAAAACACTTAATGAATTGAGCACCGTTGTTGTTATAGGAAAGTTCCGCAATCATATAGTGCATAATCAAATTAATGCTGTAGGCCAAAGCTACAATCCACAAGATATCCCACCAGGTATTTCTGGAGGCCAAAAAAGGTACGGATAAAATACCGGAGCCTACTCCATGTCCCACAATAATGCTGGTAGCCTCCATAAAGGTAAGTTCCGCTTCCCCTTGAATCTTTTTTTCTGCCATAAATCCCCAATCTCCTTATCCCTCATAATTTTTAACGAAAAAACAAGGTACGAAATCATCATACCTTGTTTATTCTACCATATTTTTATAATTCTCATCCGAGAAATCATCTGAAAAACGTTCAATCTAGTCAGAAATCTTCTCTGCAATTCGTTTTAGAATTTCATAGGCCACATCATCTTTCTCTAAAATCGGCAGATGGTCTTCTTTTTCTTTTGTAATAATGGTCACCACATTAGTATCCGTACCAAATCCTGCCCCTGCTTCTTTTAAGTTGTTGGCAACAATCATGTCTAGATTTTTCTTTTCTAGTTTTTCTCTGGAATTCTTTTCCAAGTCTTTGGTTTCCATGGAAAATCCACATAAGAACTGATGAGACTTCTTTTCTCCCAGTTCTTTGATAATGTCCGTAGTGGAAGTAAGTTCCAATACAGATTCCAAAGTTTTGGATTTTTTAATCTTGTCCTCTGCCACTTCCTTTGGTGTAAAGTCTGCCACTGCAGCCGCTTTAATCACCACATCCGTATCTTCAAATCTGGCAAGGACTTCATCATGCATCTCCTTTGCACTGACTACATCCACTACATCCACCCCCACCGGCTGTTTCAGATTCACCGGTCCGGAAACCAAGGTCACCTCCGCGCCCATAGCTGCTGCCTGTCGTGCCAAAGCATAGCCCATCTTTCCCGTGGAATGATTGGACAAAAAGCGCACCGGATCAATGGCTTCTCTGGTGGGTCCCGCAGTGATTAAAACCTTCTTTCCCGCCAGGGTTTTCTCCCGTTCCACCATGTACAAAATTACATCTAGCAAATCTTCCGGTTCCGGCATTTTTCCAATACCGCTGGTACCGCAGGCCAACCGTCCCTCTGCAGGGGTAAGAACCTGCATTCCAAGATTGGCACACTTGGAAAGATTAATCTGGGTAATGGGTTTCAAATACATATGGGTATTCATGGCCGGTGCCAAAACTATGGGTGCCTCACAAGCCAAAGCTGTTGTGGTAAGCATATCATCCGCCAAACCGTTTGCCAATTTTGCAATGACATTTGCAGAAGCAGGAGCAATCATCATAAGATCTGCCGCCTCTGCCAAAGATACATGTTCAACCTGAAATTCAAAATTCCGGTCGAAGGTATCCACCAGACACTTATGTCCGGTCAGTGTTTCAAACGTAATGGGATTGATAAAATTGGTGGCATTTTTTGTCATAATTACATGAACATCAGCCTTTTGTTTTACCAACGCAGATGCCAAATATGCCGTTTTATATGCGGCAATGCTTCCGCTCACTCCCAGTACAATTGTCTTTCCTTCTAAACTCATAACGTAATCCTCAATCTACCTGTTCCCCGCCTGTTCGTACAGGCAATACTCCCGAAACAACCGACTTTACATATCTGCCAAGCGACCGTGCTTTTCATAATTGGTCTGTCTTGCAATATGATTGTTTTCATCCACAAATACCACCTTGGGATGATGGGTATCCGCCTCTTTTTCCTCCAAAAGAGCGTAACACATAATAATGACATGATCTCCCACTTCAACACAATGTGCTGCAGCTCCGTTTAAACAAATCATACCACTTCCCGGCTCTCCCGCAATAGTATAAGTTTCCAAGCGATTTCCGTTTTCCACATCCACAACGGCTACTTTTTCGTATTCCCGAATACCTGCTGCTTCTAACAATTCAGAATCCACGGTAATACTTCCCACGTAATCCAACTCTGCCTGTTTTACCACTGCTCTGTGAATTTTTCCTTTTAACATTTCTAATTGCATGATAATCTCCTAAAATTCTTTACGATTCTACAATAAAGTTATCAATCAAGCGAACCTTTCCGATGTAAACCGCAATGGCACACAAAATATCCTGATCAATTGTTTCAATGGGCTGCAACTGATTCCAGTCTACAATTTCCACATAGTCAATCTTTGCCAAAGGTTCGGATTCAATAATGGAAGTAATCTCCGCCTTTACTTTGGAAGCATCTTTTTCGCCGTCGCGAACCAGTTCTTCTCCCTTGGTCAAAGCATTGTGGAGAATCAAAGCTGCCTGACGCTCTTCTTTATTCAAATATGTGTTTCTGGAAGACTTTGCCAATCCGTCTGCTTCACGAATAATGGGGCAGCCAATAATTTCAATATTGTAATTCAAATCCCGAACCATACGTCTTACAATGGCAAGCTGCTGCGCATCCTTTTGTCCAAAGTAGGCTCTGTCTGCTTCCGAAATCATAAAGAGCTTGGTAACCACTGTGCACACACCATTAAAGTGAATGGGACGTCTCTTTCCGCAAAGATTCTCAGACAATGTGTTTACTCCCACATAAGAGCAAAATGTATCTGCATACATTTCAGCCGGTTCGGGATGGAAAATCAAATCCGCACCAAGGGACTCACAAAGTTTACAATCCGCATCAAAATCTCTGGGATAGGTTGCCAAATCTTCCTTTGGTCCAAACTGAATGGGATTTACAAAATCAGAAACAATAACAATATCATTTTCTTCTCTGGCT
>JAILJP010000075.1 GCA_024694625.1 Lachnospiraceae bacterium
TCCCGAATTTCGGTTTCATTTAACAACACATCTCCCGGCTTTACTTCACGGTCGCTTCCTTCACCGGAGTTTCTGCTCACCACATAAATAGCCGTATCACCTTTTTTCTCAATGGTTAGATCATGATTTGGCTCACTCATGGTTTTTCCCATGGTATAAACAATAGGATTTTCATGCTTTTCTTTTGCCTCAGCCTTTAACTGTTTGTAATATTCCTTTTTTGCAACGCGTCGTACTTCATCATAGGCATCCAACCATTCCTTTGTAACCACCGTAAAGCCTTCTTTTTCCAGCCCTTCTTCAATGGTATAGGTAAATCTGGAATTTACCTCACCGGAGCCGGTTCCACCTTTTACGGTATAACGGAGTCCTGCGCCATAGGCAGCAATCTCTCCTACCTTTTCCAGCGGAAAGCTTTCGTCAGTTTTTAATAAAACCGTACACTCCGCCCCGTTTTCCAATACAAAATCCAAATGTTCTTTTTCATATTTCTCCATAGTAGTCTATTTCCTTTCAATTCTCTTATAAAATATATTTCAATAATTTTTCTTATATCATCTTTTTCTATTGTATGAATTCTTCCCTTTGAATAAATACCATAAAAGGGGGAACTAAATTCGTTCCCCCCAGTTACTCATTTTGCTCTCAAATATTTATGCCTGTTTTCTTTTTGCAATTTCCGCCTGATACTCAGGAAGCTTTGCTTCCAAATCATATCTCATTGCCAAAATAAACATAAAGATGAAAAGTGCAAGCGGAATATAAATACTAAATGTATAAATAGCCTGAATAACTGCCGGTGAAACGCTTTTGGCCATTCCATCATAAGCAGCCAATCCCAAGCACCATCCAATAATAGAAGCACCAATACCGGAACCTACTTTATTACCAAAACTGCAGGCACTCTGTGCTGTAGCTACCATACGTTTTCCGTATTTGTATTCGTTGTAGTCAATGGCCATTGCAGACATAACCCCCAGTAAGCACATCATTGGAATATTTGCAAAAGTAGCAAAGCAGGAAAGTGTTGTATTATAAACAAAGTGTGCCGGGTTTATAAGACGAAGTGCTGTTCCGATTACACCAATCATAAATGATACACGAAGTGTCTTTGTTACTCCCAGTTTCTTTGTCATGGGTCCAACCAAGGCAAATCCCAAGATAGTTGGAATCATACCAATGGCACCCTGAATGGAAACCAGATTGTCATTTCCGTAAATCCACTTGCAATAGTATGTTCCTGCTGCACCATTGATTCCGTATGAAACCTGGGCACAGAAATTCATCAACAGAATCATCACCCAGTACTTATTTTGGAATAAAAGTTTCAACGCTTCTTTAAAAGGAACCGGCTCCTCGTCATCCTGTTCCGTCTCTGAGGTTACAACCTTGGCATCTACTGCAGATTCCTTTGCTCTTAAGAAACAAAGAAGTAACGCTAATGCAATGAATAATCCAAATACAGCGCCAACTTTTATCCATGCACTTTGTGTTCCACCCAAAGCATTTGTAGCGGGAATGACTGCAATAGCTATAATCATGCCGGATACATATCCTGCTGCCGCTCTCCAGATTCCCATGGTTCCTCGTTCTTCCTGGCTATTGGTACGAACAACCAAAATTGAAGCATAGGGAATGCAAATAGCTGTATATACTACTGCAGACAACAAAAAGTTTGTCACAAAAAGATATGCCAACTGTCCCGTTTCAGACCAACCACTTGGCACAGTAAACAGTGCAACAATTAATAATGCTGCCGGAATAGCCATACGAAGTATCCAAGGTCTGTATTTTTCTTTTCCCGGAGCAGTATGGTCTACAATGTTTCCCATGATCACATCTGTAAAAGCATCAAAGATTTTACAAATCAAAAGCATGGTGGCAACCGCTCCTGCAGCCAATCCAACCTTATCTGTGTAAAAGTAAGTCAGCTGACCTACCAGTCCGGATATAATGTTTAACGAAAACTGTCCCAGACTGTCTGAAAAATAATCACCGATATGCATTACTTTTTGAACGCCATATCTGTCTTTACCCAAAGGTTTTCTACTCATTCTTTTTCCCTCCATATATTTCCCTTTTGATACATTCATACTATCATCTCATAGCATTGCCTTATTGTAATTATGTGGTAGTTTTATATAAATATGTGCGTTCTTGGCTTGCATATTTTTTTAGCTTCTTTACTGAGAAATCTAAAAACTTCTGATAACCGCATGTTTCACTATCTATACTTCCGCACACTTCCCTGCGCATTTTAGGACAGCCACCGCCACAGATTCCCATATATCTGCAGTCGCGACATATTTTTAGTTGAGCTGTCTTACGAGAAATAAAATCATCTGTTATTTTACCGGATAATAATTCTTCTATATTCTGTTCAGACAGATTGCCTATTTTATACTCATCAACGGCATAAAAATCACA
>JAILJP010000034.1 GCA_024694625.1 Lachnospiraceae bacterium
AAAACAAGGTTATGTTCCAGGGATTCCTTTGGAATGTAAACAGCTTCGATCAGGAAGGTGTTCAGCTTGGTAAGGTACTGGCAAAGAAGGTTTTGGCCGGAGATACCACAGACGCTTTGGCATCTTATGCAGAGTTGTTAAATATTTAAAAAAATTGTTACATTACATAATTGGACGCATGGGTAGAAAAACTGCTCATGCGTCTTTTTTTACAAAAAAATCAGCACCAAATCGTCAAAACTTGACAAAAACCATTCCGATTGTTATAATTTGCCTGTAACAAAAATGTAACAAATGAAATATTTTTGGAAACAATTTGGAGTATTATGAATTCAAACAAACATTTAAGTAAAAGAATAGTCGTGGCATCTGTTGTTGCAGCCTCCTTAATTGGAAGCCTTTCCGCAGCTCAGACAGACTATGCAGCAGAGACCGTTGTAGAAGCCAAAAGCGGAGTAACCGCAGGTATCATTACTACATTGACTACGGCTCAGGCTGATGCGTTTGCGAATGCCACTTCCATTGCGACCGAAACAGAGACTGAAGTTACCGTTGTTGCAGAAAGCGAAAGTGCAGTTGATTCAGAGTGGGCAAACCGCCTTATGGCAAATGTGGATGATTATTTATCCATTCGAGCTGAAGGATCTGAAGATGCTGAAATCGTAGGAAAATTATACAAAGGAGATGTAGCAGAAGTTGTGGCTGAAGGCGAAGGCTGGACACAGATTTCTTCCGGAAGTGTTACCGGCTATGTTTCCAATGATTATTGTGTATTTGCCAATGATGCAAAAGAATTGGCTTCACAGGTATGTGAGACAAAAGCTACCTCTTTGACCGCAGGTCTTCGTGTACGTGAAAGCGCTTCCGAAGATGGAAAGATTCTTACGGTTATGCCGGAGGGAGATACTGCTGTAGTAAATACAGAAGCAGAAGCGGTTGATGGCTGGGTTGCAGTTTCTTATGATGACTGTGAAGGTTATGTAAAAGCTGATTATGTAGAAGTTGCTGTTGAATACGGTGAAGCAATTTCCATTGAAGAAGAGCAGGCAATCATTGCTGCTCAAAAGAAAGCAGAGGAAGAAGCTGCCGCTGCTCAGACCACTGCAACCACTACCACTCAGGGTTCTGCCGTTGCAGCAAGTTATGATGACGTTACCCTTCTCGCTGCATTGATTCAGTGTGAAGCCGGAAATGAATGTTATGAAGGTCAGCTTGCAGTTGGTGCTGTTGTAGTAAACCGTTTAAGAGGCGGTGCTTACGGCGGATCTATTTATTCTGTAATCTATGCACCTTCTCAGTTTGGTCCTGCGGGAACCGGACAGGTGGCAGCTGTAGCTGCAGCAGGTCCTAGCGGATCTTGTATCCAGGCTGCACAGGAAGCATTAAACGGTGTTTCCAATATTGGTGGATGCACTTGCTTCCACAGAAACGACGGTCGTGCCGGTATCGTAATCGGAAACCATGTATTTTATTAATGAATTTTATATGGAATTGAATCCCGGATATAGGAGATGAAAGTCTTCTGTATCCGGGATTTTTTTAATGAAACAATTTGTAAAATTTGGGGCAAAACATGGTGGCGAATTGTTGATACCCTATTTCAAATAGAGTAAAATATTGGAAGAATTAATAATAAGGGAGGATAATATATGCCAGCATTTATTTTATTAGTAATTGTTATTTTAATTGTTATCATTTCTTGTATTCGCATCGTTCCTCAGGCTCATGCCTATGTAGTGGAACGCTTGGGAGCATACAAGGAAACCTGGTCAGTAGGTCTTCATTTGAAAGCCCCTTTGATTGACCGCGTTGCAAAAAACGTAAACTTAAAGGAGCAGGTAATTGATTTCCCGCCCCAGCCCGTTATCACAAAGGATAATGTTACCATGCAGATTGATACGGTAGTTTATTTCCAGATTACCGATCCCAGACTCTACTGCTACGGTGTGGAAAATCCTATTATGGCCATTGAAAACTTAACGGCTACAACCCTTCGAAATGTAATTGGTGATTTGGAATTGGATGAGACTTTGACTTCCCGTGAAACCATCAACACCAAGATGAGAGCATCTTTGGATGTGGCTACCGATCCTTGGGGTATCAAAATCAACCGTGTGGAATTAAAGAACATCATTCCTCCGGCAGCGATTAAAGATGCTATGGAAAAACAGATGAAGGCAGAGCGTGAACGTCGAGAAGCTATCCTTATCGCAGAAGGTGAAAAGAAATCTACCATTCTAATTGCAGAAGGTAAAAAAGAATCTGCAATTTTGGATGCGGAAGCGGAAAAACAGGCTGCAATCTTACGAGCAGAAGCAAAGAAAGAAGCTACAGTTCGTGAGGCAGAAGGTCAGGCAGAAGCGATTCTTAAGGTTCAGCAGGCAAATGCAGACGGTCTTAAGATGTTAAAAGAAGCAGGAGCGGATGACAAGGTAATGCAGTTGAAGTCATTGGAAGCTTTTGGAAAGGCAGCCAACGGACAGGCAACAAAGATTATCATTCCTTCCGATATTGCCGGTGTTGCCGGACTTGCTACTTCCATCGCTGAAGTAATCAAAGAAAAATAAGAAAATCTTTGGAGAAACCGCTTTTGACAAGCGGTTTCTTTTTGTATAGACTTAAGGGAAAGATTACAAAGAAAGAAGAGAAAAACATGGACTTAAAAGGAAGAAATTTTTTAAAACTTTTGGATTATTCGCCGGAAGAAATCACCTACCTGATTGACCTTTCAGCAGAATTGAAAGAGAAGAAAAAGAAGGGGATTTTACACGACGAATTAAGAGGAAAAAATATCGCTCTTATTTTTGAAAAGACATCTACCCGTACCCGTTGCTCTTTTGAAGTGGCAGCTTCTGACTTGGGAATGGGTTCTACCTATTTGGATCCCACCGGTTCTCAAATCGGAAAAAAAGAAAGCATTCGCGATACTGCAAGAGTGTTGGGTAGAATGTATGACGGAATCGAATACCGTGGATTTGAACAGGAAATTGTGGAGGAGTTGGCAAAGTATGCCGGGGTTCCGGTTTGGAACGGACTTACCAATGAATTTCATCCTACCCAGATGATTGCGGATATGCTTACCATTCGTGAGCATTGCGGCACTTTAAAGGGCCTGAAGTTTGTTTACATGGGAGATGCCCGTTACAACATGGGCAATTCTTTGATGGTGACTTGTGCTAAGTTGGGTATGCATTTTGTAGCATGCACCAACCCCAAATATTATCCTTCCGATGAACTTGTGGCAAAGGCAAATGATGTGGCCAAAGAGACAGGTGCTACCATTACGCTTACAGATTCTGTGGAAGAAGCCTGCAAGGATGCGGACGTTATTTATACCGACGTATGGGTATCCATGGGCGAGCCGGATGAAGTTTGGAAAGAGCGTATTGAAGATTTGCTTCCTTATCAGGTGAATGCCAAGGCACTTTCTTATGCAAAGAAAGACGTGAAGTTTATGCATTGTCTTCCTGCCTTCCATGACCTTGAGACAAAAATCGGAAAGGAAATCTACGAGAAGTTCGGCTTGAAAGAAATGGAAGTAACAGATGAAGTCTTCGAAGGAGAGCACTCCATTGTATTCGACGAGGCAGAAAATCGCATGCATTCCATAAAAGCCATTATGTACGCAACGTTAAAATAATGAAGATTACACCTATCTATTACGAGGAAATTGATTCTACCAATAATGAAATTAAACGATTGATTCCCCAAGGAATTTCCGAAGGGACAGTAGTGTCTGCCGGTATGCAAACTGCGGGACGGGGAAGAAGCGGTCATGACTGGACGTCGCCTCCCAATGTTTCCGTAGCAACCAGCATGGTGCTTTTTCCAAAAGAAGTAAATGTGTACCATATTCCAAGACTTACCCTTTTGGCCGCAGTGGCGGTATCCATGGCAGTGGAACAGCTCTATGGATTAAAAACCCAAATCAAGTGGCCCAATGACATTTTGGTTCATGATAAAAAAATGTGTGGCATTCTTACAGAAATGGAAGCCCATAAAGGGGAAGTGGATTATGTGGTGGTGGGCATTGGCGTCAATGTTCACAACCGGGAGTTTTCACCGGATATTGCCTTTAAGGCTACATCCCTTGATTTGGCATTGGAAGAAGAAAACAGTGTAACGCCAACCCATTGCAAAGATGTGGCAGAAGCCATTTGGGAAAATTTTGCAAAGCTCTATGAAGTGTTTTTACACACCGAAGATTTGACAGAGGTGTTACACTATTATAATGAACGTTTAATCAATCGAAATCGTCGGGTTCGCGTTTTGGATCCCTTGGGAGAATATGAAGGGGTGGCAAAGGAAATGCTTCCCACAGGAGAGCTCTTGGTGGAGGCAGATGGCCAGTTGAAAAAAATTGATTCCGGAGAGGTTTCCGTTCGGGGAATCTACGGATATGTTTAAAGGAGATTATTTTGTATCAGGATAATATTGTACTTTGCGGTTCAAGCAAATACACAAAAAAGTTTTATTTAAATGAGGATTTTAACGGTCTGCCAAAACAGATCAAAGACGAATTAAAAATTCTTTGCGTATTGTACACAGAAGAAATCGGAGGAACACTGGAACTTCAATTTGATGATGACGGAAGTCTTTCTTTGGTGACAAACGCGGAAGAAGGAGATCTTTTGTACGATGAAATCGGATCTGTTTTAAAGATTAAGCAGTTGCGCAGAGATAAGGCAGAACTTTTTGAATCATTGGAAAACTACTACAAAATCTTTTTCCTTGGGGAGGACCTGTAAATGTTACTTACAATCGATGTTGGAAATACAAATATTACACTTGGGGTGTTTGACGGAGAAACTATGGTGGGAACCTTTCGAATCAACACGAAGATTTCCCGTACCTCAGATGAATACGGTGTGGTAATCGGCGAGTTAATGGAGTTAAACCATATCAATCGTGATGGTATCAGCAATGTAATTATTGCCAGTGTTGTGCCGGCACTGATGCATTCGTTGACCAGCTCTATTATTAAATACTTCAATGTAAAACCGATTATTGTTGAGGCAGGTATAAAAACCGGAATCCGTGTTGCTACAGAAAATCCCAAGCAAATCGGTGCAGACCGAATTGTGGATGCGGCTGCTGCGTATCATTTATATGGCGGTCCCGTGTTGGTGTTGGATTTTGGAACAGCTACCACCTACGACATGGTGGATGAAAAAGGTGCTTTTGTAGCAGGAGTTACGGCACCGGGAATTCGAATCTCAGCAAAGGCTTTGTGGCAGGATGCAGCGAAGCTTCCGGAAATCGAGATAAAAAAACCCAACAATATTTTGGCAAAGGAAACCATTTCCTCCATGCAGGCAGGTTTGGTTTACGGTCAAATCGGTCAAACCGAGTACATTGTAAAGAACATGATTCGGGAAAGCGGTTATGAAAATGTAAAGGTAGTTGCTACCGGCGGATTAGGGGGCATGATCGCAAAGGAGACGGATTGCATTGATATTTACGATCCGGACCTTACCTTAAAAGGCATGCGCCTAATCTTTGAAAAGCAAGGAGATAAATAAATGGATATGAGTATCAGACCCTTGAAGATAGGGAATGTTACCCTTAAAAATAATTTGATTTTGGCTCCAATGGCAGGTGTAACAGACCTGCCTTTTCGTATGCTTTGCAAAGAACAGGGAGCAGGCTTGATTTGTATGGAGATGGTTTCTGCAAAGGCGTTGCAGTACAATAACCGAAATACCAAAGCATTGTTGGAAGTAAATGAGGTGGAGCGTCCGGTGTCCTTGCAGTTGTTTGGTTCCGATCCGGATTGTATTTCGGAGCAGGCCAAGAGAATCGAAGAAAGAAACTTTGATATTTTGGATATCAATATGGGCTGTCCCGTGCCAAAGGTGGTAAATAACGGTGAAGGTTCCGCACTGATGAAAAATCCCAAACTGGTGGGAGAAATCGTGGAAAAAACAGTGCGTGCCATTGAAAAGCCTGTAACGGTAAAGATTCGAAAAGGATTTGATGATGCCCATGTAAATGCGGTGGAGATTGCAAAGATTGCGGAGGCCTCCGGTGCGGCGGCTGTGGCTGTGCATGGCCGAACCAGAGAGCAGTTCTATTCCGGAAAGGCAGACTGGGACATTATTGCAAAAGTAAAAGATGCGGTAAAGATTCCCGTGATTGGAAACGGTGATATTTTGGATGCCCGAGATGTCATTGCTATGGAGGAACAAACCGGGTGTGATGGTTTTATGATTGGCCGTGGTGCTCAGGGAAATCCCTGGATTTTTCATCAGATTTTGCACTACTTTGAAACCGGTGAACTGATTGGAAAACCAGATATGCCTGAGATGGTGGAGATGATGCTTCGCCATGCCAGAATGCAAATAGAATTTAAAGGTGAGTACCTGGGAGTGCGGGAAATGAGAAAGCATGCAGGTTGGTATACTGCCGGTTATCGTAATTCCTCCAGACTTCGTGGGCGCATTAATGCAGTGGAAAGTTACGAAGATTTGGAAGCGCTGTTCCGGGAAGTCCTAGCAAAAGATGCTGTGGAAAAAGGGGAAGCCTAGAAGGACAATTGTGGAAAAATCTTGACATATTTGGGGCAAAGCGACTATAATATTGTGGCTGTGTATAGCAGTTAAATTTCGAATGTCCGAATAGTTCAGAAAGGATAAGAAACCATGGAAGCAAAGAAACATGTAATGACCTATGAAGGTGTCAAACAGTTAGAAGATGAATTACAGGATTTACAGGTAAATAAACGTAAAGAAATTGCTCAGAAATTAAAAGAAGCAAGAGCACAAGGTGACTTATCAGAAAACGCAGAATATGATGCTGCAAAAGATGAACAAAGAGATATAGAAGCTCGTATCGATCAGATTGAAGCAATTTTGAAAAATGTGGAAGTCGTTGATGAAGATGAGGTTGGTACCGATAAGATTAACATCGGTAGTAAGGTAAAAATCTTAGACGTTGAATTCAATGAAGAAATGGAATACAAAATCGTTGGTTCCACAGAAGCAAACAGCTTAAAAGGAAAGATTTCCAACGAGTCTCCGGTAGGCCGTGCATTAATCGGTGCCAAAAAAGGAGATACGGTTACGGTTGAAACAGAGGCCGGAACATTTGATTACAAGGTTCTTGAAATCAGCAAAGCCAAATAAGAGACTCACGAAATCCGAATTCAGCGCAATTCGGATTTTGTTTTTAACACGAGATTTTTGAAAGGAAAAGTTATGGCAGAGAATAATCAGAAGAACAAGGGTGAACAGCAACAGGATTTAAACCAGTTATTAAAGGTTCGCCGTGAAAAGTTAGCCAATTTACAAAGTGAAGGAAGAGATCCTTTTCAGATTACAAAATTTGATCAGACCCATCACACGGATGATGTAAAGTCTATTTATGAAGCATATGAAAAAGAAACTTTAAAAGATTATGTAGAGCCTGAACTTCCCCCGGAACCGGAAGAAGGTGCTGACAATGAAACTATTAGCGCATACCGTCAGGCTAAGAAGGAAGCATACAACAAAAAGCGTGAAATCTTAGATGCCAATGCTCCTAAGGTTTCCATCGCCGGAAGAATGCTTTTCAAGCGTGTTATGGGTAAGGCTTCTTTTGTCAATATCCAGGATTTAAAGGGCAGAATTCAGATTTACGTTTCCAAAGATGCTTTGGGAGACGAGTCTTATGGTGATTTCAAGAAATCCGATATTGGTGATATTTTTGGTGTAAAAGGTTATGTGTTTAGAACCATGACAGGAGAAATCTCCATTCATGCAGAAGAGATGACTTTGTTGTCTAAGTCACTTCAGATTCTCCCTGAAAAGTATCACGGACTTACAGATACCGATGCCAGATATCGTCAGAGATATGTGGATTTGATTATGAATGAAGATTCTCGTGCCGTATTTGTAAAGAGATCTCAGATCATCAGAGAAATCAGAAACTTCCTTGCAGGAAGAGACTTTATGGAAGTGGAAACACCTATGCTTGTTCATAATGCAGGTGGTGCAGCTGCCCGTCCTTTCGAAACACATTACAATTCATTGGATGAGGATGTAAAGCTTCGTATTTCTTTGGAACTTTACTTAAAGAGATTGATTGTAGGTGGCTTGGAAAGAGTATTCGAAATCGGTCGAGTATTTAGAAATGAGGGTGTAGATACCCGCCACAACCCTGAATTTACTTTGATGGAGCTTTATCAGGCATACACCGACTATGAAGGAATGATGGAACTTACCGAGTCTATGTTCCGTTATTTGGCAGAGCAGGTTTGTGGAACTACTACCATTAACTATCAGGGAACAGAGATTGACCTTGGAAAGCCTTTTGCCAGAATGACTATGACAGAAGCTGTTAAGAAATATGCCGGCATCGATTTTGATGAAGTGGCAGATGACGAAGCAGCAAAGGCTTTGGCAAAAGAAAAACATATTGAATTTGAAGACTTCCACAAGAAGGGTGATATCTTAAATCTCTTCTTTGAGGAGTTTGTAGAAGAAAACTTGATTCAGCCTACTTTCATTATGGATCACCCCATTGAGATTTCTCCTTTGACAAAGAAGAAACCGGAAGATCCTACCAAGGTAGAACGTTTCGAACTTTTCATCAATACATGGGAAATGTGCAACGCATACTCTGAGTTGAACGATCCTATCGATCAAAGAGAGCGTTTTGCTGCGCAGGATGCAAATGCTGCAGCCGGCGACGAAGAAGCAGAGCACACAGATGAGGACTTCTTAAATGCATTGGAAATCGGTATGCCTCCTACAGGTGGTATTGGATACGGAATCGACCGTTTGACCATGCTTTTAACAGATAGTCCGGCAATCAGAGATGTACTTTTATTCCCGACTTTAAAGAGTCAGAACACTAGTTCTACTCCGAACAGTTCCCAGAAGTAGTTCAATCGCGTCAGCTTGAGTACGAAGTATTACATATAGACCTTAAACAGTCCATATTAGTACGACACGCATTGTTACAAATATGCAAAACATAAGGGACACATGTGAAGCAATATGCAAAACAATTTGTTGTCCTTTGTGTCAAATAATTTCAACTTAATAACTACCTCAAACAAGGAACAACTTGTATGAGAATCATTAAAGACATTTCAATTAGTAGAAATACTAATCGGGATGTCTTTTTTGGTATGTTTTTGTTAAACTTGTTTAAGTAATATGCTATAAACAAGCGATATCGTTTGTTTCAGGATTTGATAATTCATTTATTTATTATTTGAGTTTTGATGACAAGGATTGCTGGCATACGCAAAAGTGTAATAAAAGAAAAGATTAATGAAAATGGGTGAAATAAAAAAACAGATGGATGATGCGAAGCAGCGTGAATATAAAGATTTGTATGAGACATATTATAGACATGCTTATGCTGCTGCGCGTCAGATTATCAATCAACATGAAGAGTGTGAGGACATCGTACAGGAGAGCTTCTTGCGATGCTTTTCTAAAATGCAGGACGGAGTTGAGATCTCCGGATTTGGTGCATATATAGAAACGGTAGCAAAAAATATTGCGAAGGATCACATCAAAGCGCGTGAGGCGAAAAAAAGACCGGATGAGGTTCTGTCATCATTCCTGACGGAGATGGATGATGGGGAAATGAATTTAATCGAGGCGCAGCGTTCGGAGATTCAAAATGCGATGATGAAAGCCGGGGAATTTTATCAGACACCGGAAGAACTGTTGGAGCAAAAAGAATTACAGGAAATCGTAGCAGAAATTTTGGATGAATTGCCGGACTATCAGCAGGAAGCACTATCGCTTTATTATCTCGAAGGCATGAAATGCCGCGAAATCGCAGAATTGTATCAAGTTCCGGTGGAAACCATTAAAAGCCGCGTAAAGCAGGGGAAAAAGAAGGTCGAAAAGAAGGTGCTTACGTTTGAAGAAACCAAGGGGATTCGTCTTCATGGCCTTTCTGGAATGGCACTATTTTTGTTCTTGTTTTGCCAGCGAGTGGAAGCACAGGCAGCAACGATTGCCATCCCTGCTGCAACTGGCTGCATCAGCACTTCACAGACATCAGCGTCTGTCGCGGCGCAGGCTACTACACAAACGGCGGCAATTGCAGGAAAGGCGGTGAGCACAAAGGTGCTTGGGATTGCGATTGCAGGTGTGCTTTCAGTAGGGATGATATCCGGTGTAGGAGTAGGAATATACAGCGCTTACAATAATGAATCAGGCGCCACCCAATCACAGGAGGCTGAATCCAAAAATCAGGAAGAGACCCGCGAAAGTGATACAGAAAATACAGTAGATTTAAATGATGAATCTCAAAATTCGGAAGCAGAAGTTTTGGCGGCGCCGGAATTTATCGAAGTGGAAGAGGATGTTTATCGCAAATATTGGGAACAACACCGTCAGGAACTGATAGATGAGGGATGTATAGAAGGTGATGGCGATGCAGTTCTGATTTCATGGCCGGATGTGACCAATGCCGATGGATTTGAAGTGACCACTGTCTGGGCAAATGACGAGGGCGGAGAGAATTCGCATGTTTATGAAATTGAAAAGACAGGAAATGGGACATATAAAGCTGCAGATGGCGTGTACAAAGATGCTTATGATCTGATTACCTATCAGAGTTCGATGGAAGTGCCATATACTGACCGCTTAGAGTTTGTGGATCCTTGCTTTGGATGGAAACTGATTTATGTTTCGATAAAATCCTATCACATGAAAGGAGAACAAAAAATCTGGTCGGAACCAGTTACTAGATAAAATTTTTTTAAAAAAGTTAGATTTTCTTAAACCCTCTTTAGGGATTTTTATCGTCTTATAAGTATGAGACATAAAAATGAAACTGTTTGCGTCTTAAAAAATAAAAGCAGAATAAAAAGAGGAGTGGAAAAATGGAGAAAAAATTTAGGGTAACATCATTATTTTTGGTAATACTAATTGCGATTACCACACTGTATCATCCATATACAGTAAAGGCGGCCGAGGTAATAGAAGGCTTTCATGGTGGAAGTGGAACGGAAGATGATCCTTACCAAATTTCAACGGTAGAGGAATTCGAAATTTTAAGGGGAAATTTAAAAGTAGATGATGGATACGATCATACGGATTTTTATGACACGTATTTTGTTTTAACAAGGGATATCGCTTATGATAGTTCCAAACAGATTCGTGCGCCGAAGCTTGGATTAACCAAATGCAGACTTGATGGAAACGGTCACACAGTCAGTGGCATAACATCCACCGGCAAATCTTTGTTCAACCGCGTAAATGAAACTGAGATTATAAATATTAAATTTAAAAATTGCAATCTTAAGAATACACCGCTCCTGGCAAAAGATATTTTTGATGGTAAATTATCAAAGATTACTTTTTCAAACAGCAAGGTAAGTTTTAATAACCGGAATAAAAAAGATTTTAGCGATGAGTCCAATTATGGAAGCAAGTTATACTACGGTGGACTGGTAAACTGGGTCTATAATACAAAAACAGAAAAAGTAAATGTAAATATTAATATGAGTATCAAGGGTACCGGTGCCTATGGCATGCTTTATGGAAATTACAGAGGAAATGCAACAGGCATCAAGACGGCAGGAACACTCAATGCAGCCATATCTTATGATAATAAGAATCAGGCGGTAAACTGCATCGGGGGTATGTTCGGTAATATCGAAGGAACGGTTAAGAATTCTGTTAATAAGGCAAAAATTACTGTTTCATTGCCAAATAAAAAAGTAGGCTGCAGTATTGCTGGTATCTCCGGAATCGGAAGCTATCCATTAGAAGGTAAAAAAACCGGCTGCAGATATTATAAATGTAAAAACCAGGGAGCGATTAAGGCAACCACCAAATGGAAAAATAAAGAAAGATTATTTGTAAATATTGCAGGAATCACTGCAGGTTATACGGATGGAGATATTCAAAGTTGCTCTAACTCCGGAAACATTACCGCTTCTTTTTCGGAGGGCATAGCCGGAATCGCGAATACCGCAAACGGGAAGATTTCTAAATGCAGTAATTCCGGAAAGATTACAGGTGTGGATACAAAACGAGTGTCAGGAATCGCTAACTGGGCTAATAAGGATGTGAAAAGCTGCACGAATTCCGGAGCTATTAAAAATTCTGCCAGTATGATTCACTATGATGGAGAGAGCAATGCAGCAGGTATCGTAAACTATGCTGATCCTGAATATAGAAATGTAACGATCCGCGATTGCAAAAATAAAGCTAAAGTGACGGCTGTCAATGAACGTTATCACGCCTCTGATGCAGCAGGTATCGTAAATCATATTAGTCAGATGGAAAATTATCATAGTACAGTCTACAAATGCAGCAACTCCGGAACAATTTCTGGGGACGGCTGGTCTTCAGGAATTGTAGCCTCTTCCGGCAACTGGGAGGTGAAAAATGGAAAGAACGTCATCAAATCCTGCACAAACACCGGGAAAATTTATACAAGAGGTGGCGATAAGAAACCTGGAATCTGTGGTTATGCAATTAATACTACGATTAAGGGGTGCCAAAATAGAGGAAAGATAATAAAAAAATAATCGCAAGGTGTCGATAATTGTAAACTTGAATTGGAATTTCAAACTGCTTTCAAAAAAGAATAATAAAAAGTAAGGATATGTTGAAGTATGTATTGAGGGAGGTGTGACATGGCATCTGTAAGAGATGATGTATCCAAGTACATAAAGAAAAAATATAAGGCATCTCCGGAATACCTTTGGAAGAGATATCCAAGCTTTGCCATATATCGTCATGAGGATAATCGTAAGTGGTTTGCACTGATAGCCACTATAAGCAGAGAAAAGCTGGGGATTGATTCCACTGATGAAGTTGATGTTTTAAATGTTAAGATTGACGACATGATGCTACGGGATATTCTGCTTCAGCAGCCGGGTTTTTATCCCGGATATCACATGAACAAGGGCAGCTGGATAACAATACTTCTCGATGGTACAGTGAGCATTGATGAAATCTGTAATATGATTGACGCCAGCTTTTTAGATACTGCATCTAAGAAGAAAAAAGATAAGTTCCGTCAGCCCAAGGAATGGATTATTCCGGTTAATCCCAAATACTATGACATTGAACATGCTTTTGATGATGCTGATGAAATAGACTGGAAGCAGGGCGCAGGAATTATAAAAGGCGATACTGTGTTTATGTATGTAGGCGCACCTGTATCTGCAATTCTTTATAAGTGCAAGGTTACAGAGGTAGATATTCCATATAAATATGAGGATAAGAATCTCAAGATCACAGCACTTATGAAGATAAAACTGCAAAAGAGATATAAGCCTGACAAGTTCACTTTTGAGAGGTTGAAATCTGAGTATGGAATATATGCTGTGCGTGGACCGAGGGGCATACCTAACAGCCTCAGTGCGGCTTTGAAATAAAGAAATCTCTGACCTTTATCATGATGAGTACAGGAAAATTGTTGAATACAGACACGAGTG
>JAILJP010000078.1 GCA_024694625.1 Lachnospiraceae bacterium
ACTGACTCTCGAAAAATTGGCATCCAAGCCAAAACATAATTGTTCATAAACTTCGCCAGCCAGGAAAGCGTTGGGTGGCTGGCGCTTATTTATGAAAGAGTTGCGTTTGAAATCGAATGGTTATTTTCTGAGAGTCATCCGTGGAGCGGTGCGGGTGTCCGGTGGACACCTCTGCGAAGCAGAAGTACCGACCGAGTCGGTAGACGAGACAGAGCGACGACGGTGCCGAAGAAAAAATCATTCGATTCAAACGCATTGTTGTTTTATCCGCCAGCCAATAGACTTACAGTGAATATTTAGGAAGCAGATATGAAGTTATATGATGAAGTAATTGAGAAATGGAATGAAAAAGTAGACGCTAGGGAAGTGAAGCGGTTAGATTTTGCGGCGGCCAAGGTTTGGGAAGATGCCGGGAAGAATAACATGATACTTCGCAGCGATATGGCATACGAGCTTGGTGGAGCAAGCAATAAGATGTATGCTTTGGGAAGTACGGTGATTACCGGAACAAATTCTTTGGTGCCGCAGGATGAAGTGATTTTGGTGGGGAAGGATATTCCCGAGATTTTAGAAGATACTTCCTATACCAGACTAACGGTGGTTTTAGTGGATGAGGAAGCTATGGGAGAAGGAGACGCCCTTTATTCCGCTATTCGAAACATTGAATATGTGCGCTATCAAATCAGTCCCAAGGGATTTATGATGAGAGTGTCTACGACACACAACAGAGAAAGCGTCCGTGTTTCCAAAGAAGCGGTGGCATCCGGCCTTACATTTTCATCTGTGGGAAAAGCCTTTGTGGATCATTTGCATAAGAATCCCAAGGTTTTGGCAGTGAAGGTATTTTTTATTACTGAGCCTTCCTTTGATTTTGAAGGACTACAAAAGGATGTGATGCAGGCGGAAGCCATTACAAAAACCATAGATCACGTCTTTAAGAATGTGAGTATGGATTGCAATGTTTGCAATCTAAAAGAAGTATGTGATGAGGTGGAGGGATTAAAGGAACTTCACTTTAAAAATGCAAATAAGTCATAATCACTCAGATTAATATCTTAGAATAATAGAAGAACTAAAAATCTCCGCATCTATTTATGTAGGGACTTCGAGATCGTGTCCCGATGAATAGATGTGGAGATTTTTGATTTACGAAAAAGTATTAGATAAAACCAGTGGTTTTACTTTGATTTTTCAATTCCGTTATATCCGGTAACCATAAGCTTGCCTGCATAGTCGATCAACTCTTCCAAAGGAATCTTTCGTCCTTCCATGTACCAGGTGCGGAACATGCTTGTGATTCCTACGCAAAAAGCACGAACGATAGAAGGATGTTCTGTAATTACATAGAACTTCTGGAAGAAGTCTGAATCCAAAATATCTTGAGAAACCTTTGTATAAAAGAAGAAGTAGTCCGGGTCACAAAGAAGTTTTCTTTGAATGGGGCTTCCTTCGTCCATATAGTGGTAGAATACGGAAATACATCCCGCAACATCTAAGTGAGAAGCGTTATTGGCAAGGGAAGCCAAAAGCTCATCAACAAATTCCTGTTCGATTTCTTCTACCAAATCTTCCAAAGAAGAATAATGCAAGTAAAAAGTCTTTCGGTTAATATCAGCACGTTGGGTCAGCTCGGTAATTGAAATCTGGGAAAAATCCTTTTCCATAACCAATTCGTAAAAGGCATCCCGAATACATTTAAGAGTTCTCTTTACTCTCAAATCTGAACTGTCGTGTTTCATAAAAGTCCTCCGTTTAAAATTATACTATTTCACACATGTGTATTATATATCATCAGGTGGGCGCTAGGCAACACAAATCTAGGCTTTGTGTATAAAAAATAGAGGGGTGAAATTATTAAAAATTTATTAAAAGTAACAAAAAGGGGTTGTTATTTGCGAAAAAAGATATAAAATGTAGTTCATCTACGAACTGTTCAACATGGAACAAATTGCAGACAATTTAATTAGACAGAGAATGAAGGTGAGAACAATGCACGACGATAAGCCGAGATTGTTGGCTGAGAATCATTTGCTGGGTGTGGAAACAAAAAAATATTTTGAAAAACTTCAGGAAAAACGAGGGATTGACCGGACGGTCATTACCCATGGATGGATTATTGCATATCTTTATCATGAAACGACGGTAGAAAAAAAGAACATCTATCAAAAAGATATTGAAAAAACGATGCATCTTCCTCGCTCCACTGCGACCACTATTTTGCAGAAATTTGAGAGGGAAGACTTAATCCGAAGAGTATTTGTGGAAGGTGACGCCAGATTGAAAAAAATCGAACTGACAGAGAAGGGCGTTGCATTTTACAAGGATACCATTACGGACTTTGAGGAAACAGAAGCAAGAGCCCGTCGTGGTATTACGGAAGAAGAATACCAGAAGTATATGGAAATACTGCATAAAATGAGAAGTAATTTTAAAAAGGAGGAGTGCTAAGCATGGTTAAAAAACTACTTGCACATGTGAAAGAATACAAAAAAGATGCCATATTGACTCCCGTTTTTATGTTGTTGGAAGTGGCAATGGAAATGATCATTCCCCTTATGATGGCCTCCATCATTGATGATGGGGTAAATGCCGGCAACATGGGTCATATTTATAAAATGGGGCTTTATATGATTGTGGCAGCCTTAATCGGGCTTTTTGCCGGAGTTATGGGCGGACGAACCGGAGCGTTTGCTTCTGCCGGTTTTGCCAAGAATCTTCGTCAGGCGCAGTTTGAAAAGATTCAAACCTATTCCTTTAAAAACATAGATAAGTTTTCTTCAAACAGCTTGATTACCAGATTGACCACCGATGTTACAAACGTTCAAAACGCATTTCAGATGATACTTCGAATCGGTACAAGAGCACCGGCTTCCCTTGTGGTAGCCTTGGTTTTGGCCATTCGAATCAGCCCAAAACTATCCATGGTTTATGTGATTGCTTTAATCTTTTTGATTACCATGATGTTTATCCTTCTTCCTATTACTAGACGTGTCTTTAAGGAAGTGTTTGAAAAATACGACGAGTTAAATGCATCTGTTCAGGAAAATGTTTCTGCCGTTCGCGTGGTAAAAGCCTATGTACGTGAAAAATATGAAACAGAAAAGTTCCACAATGCATCCAATAACATCTATCGAATGTTTATTAAGGCAGAAAAGATTATGGTAGTGGCAATGCCCATTATGATGGGTACCGTTTATGCATGTATTCTTTTGATCAGCTGGTTCGGCGCAAAAGAAATCGTTGGCGGAGGCCTTACCACAGGTGCTTTGATGAGTCTTTTGACTTACTGCATGAATATCTTGATGAGCTTAATGATGTTGGCCATGATTTTTGTTATGGTGACCATGTCTGTGGCTTCTGCAGAACGTATTGTGGAAGTGTTGGATGAGACTCCTGATATTCAAAATCCTGAAAACCCTGTCTATGAAGTGGCTGACGGTGGCATTGAATTTTCTCATGTAAACTTTGGCTATCATAAACACGCTCAGGACTTTGTATTGTCCGACATCAATTTAAAGATCGCTCCGGGAGAAACAGTGGGAATCTTAGGAGGAACCGGTTCTGCAAAGACTTCTTTGGTGAATTTGATTTCCAGACTTTATGACGTAAACGAAGGAGTCGTAAAGGTAGGCGGAAGAGATGTCCGTGAATATGATATTGAAACTCTTCGTGATGAAGTATCTGTTGTATTGCAGAAAAACATTTTATTTACCGGAACTATTTACGAAAACCTTCGCTGGGGTGATAAAAATGCCAGCGATGAAGAGTGTAAAAGAGCCTGTGAATTGGCTTGTGCAGATGAATTTATTGACAAGCTTCCGGAGGGTTACAACACCTTTATTGAACAGGGTGGAACCAACGTATCCGGTGGTCAGCGTCAGAGACTTTGTATCGCTAGAGCCCTTTTGAAAAAGCCCAAGGTTTTGATCTTGGATGATTCTACCTCAGCAGTGGATACCGCTACAGATGCAAAGATTCGCCGGGCCTTTAAGGAGGAAATCCCCGGAACCACAAAGATTATCATTGCACAGCGTATTTCTTCCGTACAGGATGCGGACCACATTATTGTAATGGATGACGGAAAGATTAACGGATATGGAACCCATGAAGAGCTTTTGGCATCCAACGAGATTTACAAAGATGTATATGAATCCCAGACGGGGGCCGGAAACGGCGATTTTGATGAAAACGGAAAGGAGGAAGCATAAATGGCACGTACACCTAGAAAGAAACTTTCAAAAGATGACTTCAAAAAGAATTCCGATGCCTTAAAGAGAGTATTTCAATTCTTGTTTGAAAACTACAAGCTTCACTTCTTTGTAGTATTTGTTTGTATTATTATCAGTGTTCTTGCAAACGTTCAGGGAACATTGTTTATGCAGACATTGATTGATGATTATATTACACCCATGCTTCAAAGTGGAAGCAATGATTTCGGACCTTTGGCCCAGGCCATTCGAAAAGTGGTTGTTTTTTATGCCATAGGTATTATCGCTACGTATATCTACAATTATGTGATGGTTTATGTGAGCCAGGGATCTCTTAGAAAGCTAAGAAACCAGATGTTTGAACACATGGAAAGCCTTCCTATCAAATATTTTGATACCCATGCTCATGGTGACATTATGTCTACCTATACCAACGATATCGATACTTTGCGACAGTTGATTTCCCAGAGTATACCGCAGATTTTCAACTCTACATTGACCATTGTGGCAGTGCTGGTTTCCATGATTCGTCTCAGCCTTCCCCTTACGGGAATTACCCTTTTGATGGTAGCAATCATGTTTGTGGTAACAGGAAAAATTGCCGGACAGTCCGGAAAGTACTTTACAAAACAGCAAAAGGATATTGCTACGGTAAACGGTAACATTGAAGAGATGATGAACGGTCAGAAGGTAGTAAAGGTTTTCAACCATGAGGAAGAATCCATTGCGAAGTTTACAGAGTTGAATGAGCAGTTGTTTGATTCG